>MHXP01000014.1:6528-10145 GCA_001824485.1 Planctomycetes bacterium GWA2_39_15
ACGCCATCGTCCAACCGATCTCATCATCGTTGCCGGATATCCGAAGTTGATCCCGCGGCGTATTATCGAACTGCCGAGTATCGGTATTATCAATATACATATGTCTTTACTGCCTGCATACAGAGGAAGGCATCCGCTTAACTGGGCTATTATCAATGGAGAGAAATATGCAGGAGTTACAATACATCATATAAGCGAGAAGTTTGATGAAGGAAACATTATTTGCCAGGACAGGATTTCCATAAAGAGGTATGACACCATAGCGGATGTTTACGCAAAGGCGGTCAGAAAAGGGAATTCATTGCTTGGAAAAACTTTCCGCATGATTGGAAGCAGGCAGTTCAAGGGCATTAAGCAGGACAGGCGTTATGCGTCTTATTTCCCCCCACGAACGCCACAGGATGGCAAAATCAATTGGAATGAGCCTGCGGATAAAATCCGGAACTTAGTACGGGCGTTGGTTGATCCCTATCCTGGCGCATTTTTTTATTACAGAGGCAAAAAAAAGATTGTAGACGAAGTTGATATTCTTCCTCATATCCAACGGTGCGATACCAAAATCGGAAAGCCTTTCCTGTTGAATGGATGTTATACTATAAAAACATGCGATGGATTTATTAAGCTTGTAAAGCTCCGTAATAGTACGATGTAATTTTTGCAAATAAACCAAACGGTGAAGGAGAGAGATGATGTCTAAACAGATAAAAGAAAATAAACTTCAATTTGATATGGATAACGGATGGAAAAACATCAAAAATCATTTCAGACGTGGTCGCGGGCATATGCTCGCTTATCTGTGGAACCGCTTCCAGTGGGATTATTTCCATCGCATGAATATCGTCCCGAGATTTCCGCTTAATGTGGATATAGAATCTTCAAGCAGGTGCAATATCAAATGCGAGCACTGTTTCAGACAATATATGGACATGCATGAATCCGATTTTATGACCATGCCACTTTTTAAAAAAATCGTTGATGAATGCGCCCGTTATAACCTTTTTACATTGAAGTTCAGTATGCGCGGTGAGCCTACGCTTAATCCTGAAATTGTCGAAATGGTTGCCTATGCAAAGCAGAATGGGATAAAAGAAGTGTGGGTAAATACCAATGGTGGTCTCTTAACCGAAAAGATGGCTGAAGGATTTATTAAAGCCGGTCTTGATTGCCTGACAGTTTCTTTTGATGGCGTTGGAAAGATTTATGAACGTATTCGCACCCCTCTCAAATATGAGGAAACGCTTGCAAAAATAAAAATGTTTGTTGATGTACGTAAAAAATTAAAAGCTGCAAAACCAATTTTTAAAGTACAAAGCATATGGTCGGCCATAAAAGACAATCCTGAAGAATACCTTAATGTTGTAGGGAACATTGTGGATAAGGTGTCATATAATATAGATTTTGATTATGAAAACATTCACTTCGTGCCGGATCCCAACTATATCTGCTATCGTCTCTGGCAGCGGATAGCCATTACGAGCACCGGCGATGTCCTGAAATGTCCGTCTGATTTCAAAAAGCAGGAGGTACTGGGCAATGTTCAGGAGCGTTCCATAAAAGAGATATGGGATGCGAAACAAGGCGAGGAAAGGAAACGGCACCTTGAAGGCAGAAGACTTGAATCGGTTGTATGTCGGGAATGCCATCATGGAGCTTCCATTATCAAGGACGAAAAGACCTATTCCGGGAAAAGACAGGAAGTTAATGAAGTATTATATGATGAGCCGACGACTGCTGTAAAATAAGCTATTGGTACCGTAAGATCTCTAGCCTAAGGTCATAAAGTCTCCCCATTAAAGCAGAAGAACAAACGCGAAGGAGCCATAAGTGAGAATATTGTTAATATACCCGTCACGAGTAGGAAGAGGGAACATTCCTATCAATATCCCTATTTTGCAAGCTGTTTTAAAGCGAGAAGAGCATGATGTCAGGATTTTCGACTCTAATAGCTACAGATGGACACAGTGGGGCATGTTGCAGACCAAGTTGGGAATGTTTAAGAAGACGGATGAAGACAAATATAATCAAATGCTCTTTGAGAGTGATGTATATGAAGATTTCGATGCCCTAATAAGAGAGTTCTCTCCTCATGTTGTAGCGGTCTCATGCCTGACAACTGATTTCCCCTTTTCCCTGACTCTGGTAAGGGCTGCAAAAAAGATCAACTCCGAGACAGTTTCGCTGTATGGAGGTATTCATCCGACTATCGCTCCTGAACAGGTGATATCACATCCTGAAGTTGATTTTGTCTGTGTCGGAGAGGGGGAAGATACCATTGTTGAATTTCTTGAATACCTTGAGCATGGCAGAGATGTTTCTACGGTAAAAAACATTGTAGCAAAAAAAGGAGACGCGATTATTAAAAACAGCATGCGTTCACTGGTGTCGTTAGACGACATTCCTTTTCAGGATTTGTCAGGTTTTGAAGAATTCCATTTTTATCGCCCTTTTGACGGCAAAGTATACAGAATGGCAAGCATTGAAGTAAGCAGGGGGTGTCATTTCCCTTGTTCTTACTGTGTCAATCATTCTTTAAGAGGTATATATAAAGGGCTTGGATCATATCATAGAGTTAAATCTGTTTGGCGCGCAATAGACGAGATTGTATTCCTTAAAGACAGGTATGATTTCGAATTCTTTCGTTTCTGGGATGAAGATTTTACATCTCACAATCTGAAATTTTTGACAGAGTTTTCTAAA
Organism: Planctomycetes bacterium GWA2_39_15; assembly: GCA_001824485.1. Taxonomy (GTDB): domain Bacteria; phylum Planctomycetota; class Brocadiia; order Brocadiales; family Brocadiaceae; genus 2-12-FULL-39-13. Next base: position 9,226 of record MHXP01000014.1, read on the forward strand.
GCATATATAGAAAAGGTTAATCTGCCTTTTTTGGTGTACGCACGATGCGAGACAATAACCGATGAAAAAGTTCGCATACTAAAGGATATGGGCTGCAAAACTTTTGCCGTAGGAATTGAATCCGGAAATGAGTGGATACGCAGGAATGTTTTAAACCGTAATGTATCTAACCAGACAATGTTGGAAAAGATTGGCATTATACACAAATACAACATCAGGGTGTCTGCGTATAACATGATCGGCTTGCCTTTTGAAACGAGGGAGACGATATTTGATACGATACATCTTAACCGGACAAGTAAAACAGCAACCTCATCAGTTGTGTTTCTGGAACCCTATCCGGCGACCAAGATTATGGATATTCTTGTGAAGGAGAATCTTGTCCCTGCCGACTATATAGCAGAGTACCGGATGAGCGAACCCCATTTTCTTCCAAAGGGGATGACAAAAGAGGAACTGATAGGCTTGTTGAAGACATTCCCTTTATATGTGAAACTGCCCAGATATACATTCCCGCTCATAAAGATATGTGAGAGGGAAGGTATAGTCCCTGATTTTATCCAGAGCCTGTTAAGAAACATTTATTTAAGGTAACAAAATCGCAATTGGAGTAGTTTTCATGAATTGGCAGCAATTAAAAGAAAAAGTAAAGGATAACAAATTTTTCAGGAGGAAACGGTTGCAGTCACGCGTGCCTATGGAATTTCCCATGGTTATTAATATTGAACTAACCAACAGGTGTACTGAAAATTGCATGTGGTGCCCGCGCGATGGAATGGAAAGACAACTGGGATTTATGGACTTCTCTCTTTTCAAGAAGATCGTTGACGAAGCTGGTCAATATCCAAGGTTGAGAAAGCTGTTTGTGCACTGGATGGGAGAACCGTTGCTGCATCCTGATTTTATTGAGTTTATAAAAT
>MHXP01000015.1 GCA_001824485.1 Planctomycetes bacterium GWA2_39_15
CATCGCGCAGTCAATAGCGATTGGCAATCCAGCCGACGGCTATTATTCTGTGAAGTCAATTAATGTGTCCGGCGGATGGGCAGAGGATGTAACCGATGATGAACTTGTGGAAGGCATTAAATTACTTGCCAGAACGGAGGGTATTTTTACGGAAACAGCGGGCGGTGTGACGGTGGCAGTTACAAAAAAACTTATTGAGCAGGGCAAGATTCCAAAGGATGAGTCCATTGTCATTAGTATTACGGGGAATGGTTTAAAAACTCAAGAGGCTGTATTAAATAGCTTAGAGACTCCTAAAGTTATCAATCCTTCCCTTGCCGAGTTTGATGCCATCATGAAAGAAAAAATGGCCATTGTTCATTAAATATGAAACCACTGAGAACACATAATCCAAAATTTAGAAGCAAGATTTTTTCCTTCTTAATTCTGTATTCTGAATTCTGACTTCTATATTCTATTTTTATTTCTCTAAATCCCAAAAGGCAAGTTTCTACAATAATATATTTTGAAAGGAGTATAAATATGCCGGTAACAGTGCGCATCCCAACGCCTCTTAGAACCTTTACCAATGGTGCTGACGAGGTTAAGGTGAATGGGAATAATATTAAGGATGTTATTGAAAATCTTGAATCCACTTACAAAGGAATTAAGGAAAGAATTTGCGACAATGATGGACAAATAAGAAGGTTTGTTAATTTTTATCTAAACGATGAGGACATACGGTTCATGAGCAACTTAAACACGCCTGTAAAGGACGGCGACCACATCTCCATAGTACCAGCTATTGCCGGCGGCAATTAAACGGATACAGTTATAAATTTGAGAGGCATCGTTACAAAGGCAATCTTTTAACAAATTATTTCATAAAAGCAAAATCAATTTTTGAACGCATTTTAATGTTAAAGATAATTGAAAGGGCGACAAAGGATGTAACCATGGAAGATCCTCCATAGCTTATAAAAGGAAGTGTGATACCTACGATAGGCGCTATTCCCAAGGTCATACCGATATTGACCATGATTTGAGTTGCAAACATAGTGACAAGCCCAATTACAACAAGCCGTCCGTAAGGTTCACGCGTGCTTCTTGCAATACCAATACCGCATGTAATGAAGACTATATAGAGAAAAATAACAAAACAAGCCCTCAAAAATCCCCACTCTTCAGCAATAACTGCAAAGATAAAATCAGTATGACGTTCTGGCAGAAATTTCATCTGATTCTGTGTACCATTTCCCCATCCTGCCCCGAATAAACCGCCGGAACCAATGGCAATAAGGGATTGAAGTCTGTGGTAACCTGCCCCCCAATCAGTAGCTTTGTCAGGCCAGAGAAAACCAATAATCCTCATTTTTTGATACGATTTTAATACAAACATCCAGAGTAAAGGTGAGATTGCTAAACCTGTGCCAACAAGCATCAACAGTTGATAAAGTCGAATACCAGCAGCGTACAAAATAGAAATCAATATAGGAACCATTACCAGCGCTGTGCCGAGGTCTGGCTGTTTCATAATGAGTAACATTGGAACGCATGTCAAAAGAATAGAAATCCCGATATCAAATAGTCCGAGGCCATACTTCTTGTATCTGAGAAATCTTGCAAGCGCAAGAACGAGTGTAATTTTCATAAATTCAGATGGCTGGATTGCAAAGGAACCAACAGAAAACCATCTCTGTGAGCCTTTAACAGCACCTCCAAGACCTAGTAACAGGATTAAGAAAAATAGCACACATCCGTAAATAATATAGGCATACTCGGCAAATGAAAGATAATCGAAATAGAATAGCATAAAAAAAAGCGTAAACCCCGCCGCTATCCAAATAAGTTGTTTAAACAAAAATTTCTCAGACGACGCACTCCAGACAAAAACAACTCCTATAGCAAGTATAATGCATATTATCGGAAACATTAACCAATCAAAATTTTTTGGACTTACATTGTGTATCATAGAAATATTATATCAGAAATTTCGTCAAAAAAGACTACTTTTGATTACATTATTTGCAAGAGTAAATTACCACCATACTGAAAAATTTGGCTTCAATTATGTTGCGTTATGATGATTTATTTTTTTCTGGGAATAAATACGACATTAATTCTCTGGCAATAGGACCAGTAATCTCTGCGCCGTGCCCTGGCGTGTGTTCCACGAGGATGACAAAACAGTATTTTGGATTATCATAAGGAACGTAGCCTACAAACCATGCATGGTTGTCTTTCTGTCGCGCCGTCTCTGCTGTTCCTGTTTTGCCGGCAACCTTGTATATCGCCAATCCCATGTCTTTCCCAGTGCCACGGGTAACCACTTCCTCAAGGGCATTACGTATGATACTTATAATGGCAGGCTGTATTGGGATACTTTGTTTATTCTTTGGTTTAAATGACTGAACAATCCCTCCCTGATTATTAGTAAGTTTTAGTAATAAGTGTGGTTGAACCAAAGTGCCGCCATTAGCTACCGCTGCATATACCCGAACCAACTGAAGCGGGGTGACGAGCAATGACCCCTGCCCTATAGCGGTATTCATGACATCTGCCGTAGCAGTCGTTTTGGGCATATTTCCGCTTCTTTCGTAAGGAAGATCAATGCCTGTTTTTTCGCCGATACCAAATCTTTTCGCCCATGAATACAATGACTCCCCCCCAAGCATCTTTGCTGCCTCAAAAAAAAATACATTGCATGAATATGGAATAGCATCTTCTATAGTAACGATCCCATGTCCATAGGTAGACCAGCATTTAAAAAGAATATTTTTGAAGTTGGTATAACCCTGACACTGAAAACTAGTCTGGCTGTTTATACGATTTGTACCCAGTCCCGCGATTGCCGTGATAACTTTAAAAGTTGACCCAGGAGGTAATGCACCCTGTATAGTCCTGTTTAGAAAGGGTTTTGAAGGATGATTGATAAGTTTGTCAAAATCTTCATTAACCGTATTTGGGTTAAAACGAGGATTACTAGCCATGGCAAGTAGTTCACCTGTCCAGGGATCCATTACAATAATCGCACCAAGATTTGCGCCAAGTGACTTCTCAGCATAAGTCTGAATCTGACTATCTAAAGTTAAGTAAAGGTTATTTCCAGAAATAGGGGGCCTTTCTAATATTACTTTTTCAATCTGAGTATTTTTACAGGTGATTTCTTCAAATCTTTTGCCACGGAGCCCACGCAATTTTTCTTCATATTCCGCCTCAACGCCTGTCCTCCCAATATAATCGTTCTCAGCATAACCATCATAGAGCAACGAAGACGTTTCATTACCTGCATCGCTAGAACTTAAAATATAATTATTCCACTTATCACTATTTGCTTTCCACTCACCCTCGTTCAGCTTGGTCATATATCCTAATACATGTGAGGCTAGTTTTTGTTCGGGATAAATCCTTTCTGGCCTGGGAATAATACGTATACCTGGAAAATTGTCCTGTTTAACCTCTATTTGAATAACCTTTTCCCATGCAATATCAGAAACAATTGGGTAATAGTCAGTTTCCTCTTTAATACGGGTTGTCCTGCCGGATTTTTGCTCTACATTTTGTTTAAGCCTTTCTACTTTTTTAATGATTAGATCTGCATTTTCCAACAATTTAATCTGTGTAATTCCTAATAACTGTGATAATTTTTGTAACCATACGTCTTGATTTTCATGACATTCTATACATGACTTTTTTGTCCTCTTGTGTACTTCCAGATTTGTAACACGTGAAATTGAGTTGTTATTACGGATGAAGTAGCTATAGAGTAGGTTCTTGTATTGGACAGAAATATCAAAGCTATGGAGATCCGTCGCAAGGGTTTTTCCATTTCTATCAAAAATAGAGCCGCGTGTTGCATCCAGTGGATAGGTAGCTATGCGGCGGTTTTTGGAGATACCCTTGTATTTACCACTTTCAATAATTTGAAGCTGAAAGAGACGAACTACAATACAGACAAAAAGCATGGCAAAAATTATTAATATAATTTTGAATCGGTAAGGATACATAAATATTTTATCACTGATTGGAAAAAAACTTCTGGGTAGGCTGAAATTTACTGAATATCCAGAATAGAACAGGCACCATCATAGCGGTATATAAAGAGCTAATAAAAATCATCCATAATGTAGTTGAAAAGTTTAGTGAATGAAAAGAAATCGTGGTATGTGCAGCATAAAGTATATTGTACATAACGGAAAAAATGAATGTGATTATAACCTGCGTAACCAAATGTCCTCTATATAGTATTCCCCTGATAGACCAAAGGAGAAAACCTGCAGCAACAAAGAATACGGAATTTAATCCAAAATGCCCCTCAGAAAACAAATCCTTTGATAAGCCTGCAAACCAATTTGCGATTGTATTACGTTTGAAATCAGTTAGGAAAGAATAAAATACTACCAAAGGAAAATATAAATCAGGCACTGACGTCCCGATGTTAATCCAATTTATCAGGGCAGACTGGAATATAGAGATGCAAAGCAGGATACAAAAAAAAGTTAACCATCGCATAAATTATTATCGTACTAATTAATAACCTGAATAAGCCAGAACCAAAATATTTTAGATTTACGATTTGGGATTTGAGATTTCAAATAGTAAATCGTAATTTTTCTACAAGAGTGATAAAAAAGTTTTAAGGTACTAATTCGTAATAATTAACACACTTTCAATTTTTGAAATATCTACTTTAGGTAATACCTTTACAGTCTGAAATAGAGCTCCGCCTGTTATTTCATTTTCAATAACTGTAGCAATTGGCAAAGACGGCGGATAAAATCCGCCAATATCAGACGAGACGATTTCATCACCTTTTTTTAACTTTGCCCATCGCGGTACATATTTTAAATGGCAAAAACCCGTAGCATTGCCCTCCACTATCACCTGTTCCCGCGTTTGAAGGATTCTACCAGGTATGCGCGAGGCGGGATCAGTAATCAACTGAATAACACTGCTTCTTCCACTCACCGTAGCAACCTTTCCGACAAGCGCATTATTTGATACAACAATATCATTGGGTTTTACCCCATGTTTTGAACCAGCATTAATAGTTATGCTTTTTCTAAAATTCGACGCATCATATCCGATGATATCGGCAGGTATAACGTTCGTTTTGATACTTTTGTTTTCAGCCTGGAATTTTGAAAGAGCCTGTAGTTTATTCTGTAATTTATATATGGTATCCTGTTGTTCTATAATCTTATTTTTGAACTGGGAGACTTGTTGTTCCAGTTGTTTTTTTACTTGTGCATCTTGCCACGTGGAAATGATTTTATCAAAAAAGTTACTGGCTGAATTACTGCAGAAGCAGGTGGCCCATTGTAAAGGTCTAATGGGCGCAACGCAGGTCATTCTTATGTGATTTGAAATATTAGAAGGTAAAAATAGCAAAACTAGCGATATTGCTAAGAGGATAATTATGGTTGCAAGTGGGGTTTTTATGAGACTACTAAAACTAGGAGTGGATGTCCTCATCCTGTAAAACGGTTTTAAATAAATCCAGATTTTCTAGGAGATAACCCGTCCCTCTTGCAACGGCTGTTAATGGATCATTGGCAACCTGTACAGGCAGACCAGTTTCTGCTGATAATAGTTTATCTATGCCCCTAATCAACGCACCTCCACCTACCAGCACCATTCCATTTGTCATTAAGTCTGATGCCAACTCGGGCGATGTCTTTTCGAGAGTAACCTTCACGGCAGTTATAATTTTATCGAAGGGTTCTCCCAGTGCCTCCCGGATTTCTTCCGATGTGACAGTAGTTGCCCTGGGCAAACCCGCAATGGCATCTCGCCCTTTAATCTCAAGTTTCATTTCTTCTTCTAAAGGATAAGCAGAACCAATTTCTATCTTTATTTGCTCCGCTGTGCGATGCCCAATTTCCAGGTTATATGTTTTACGTATGTATTGTACAATGGATTCATCAAATTCATCGCCTGCAACTCTGATGCTTTCATGCGTAAATATATCACCGAGTGAAATGACAGCCACTTCAGTAGTACCACCTCCAATATCAACCACCATGCTGGCTACAGGCTCACCTACTGGAAGACCAACACCAATCGCAGCCGCTTTGGGCTCGGAAATAAGATAAACCTCTCTTGCGCCTGCACGTTCCGCCGAATTTACCACCGCACGTTTTTCCACAGCAGTAATACCCGATGGTATTGCAATCAATATTCTTGGTCTAACTCCCCACTTCCGTTTATGCACCTTTGTAATAAAGTATTTGAGCATGGCTTCGGTGATATCAAAGTCTGCTATAACACCATTTTTTAGCGGCCGTATAACAGAGATACTGCTGGGTGCTTTCTCAAGCATGGCCTTGGCAACATTTCCTACCGCATTCCCATTTAAAAGAACTTTATTCGTCCCTGGCCTCACAGCCACAACTGAAGGTTCCGATAAAACAATTCCATGTCCTGGTATGCAAACAAGTGTATTTGCTGTACCAAGGTCAATTCCCATGTCAGTTGAAACGAAACCTAATATGAAATCTAATGGGTGCATTATACGCATTGCTCCGAAATTAGCCTTAATCCTCCATAAAAAGGTGATTAAGCAGATGTTTCTATTTTGTTGTTAATTTTTCACAAGTATGGTTGTTTTTTATAGTTAGTATCAAGTGGATTGAATTATACGTTTAATGTTTATAAAATGTCAAGCGGAAAGTCCCTCTCCTAGTCCATTTATCAGCCATAAAATACAAAAGAAGTTGAGGGGTTGGGAAGTTGGGAGGTTAGAAAATTTGGAAGTTGTGAAATTCATAACTTCCCAACCTCCCAACTTCTTAACTTCATATCTTCTCAGTCTCACGGCATTTTGTGACTTAACCGTATTTTAAAAACAGACATGATAAGCATGATCCCAGACGCTGCTATGCAAAGGATTGAAAACAAATCACCACAAATAGTGTAAAAAGTATTGTATTTTTTTATTAATTTTATTCGATTTATAAGAGTACCGCAAACCTCCCTATATTTTCCTTCAGCGTCTGATAATTTGTCATATATATAGCCGTCAGGGGCAACAAAAGATGATATGCCTGTATTGGCAGCACGGGCCATACAGATGCGGTTTTCAACTGCCCGAAATACCATAATGGCAAGGTGCTGATCGAGTTCGGCGCTGTTACGAAACCAGCCGTCGTTAGTTATATTTAACATGAATTCAGCTCCGTCTTTCTTAAATTTTCTAATCAGAGATGGCACAGTATCCTCATAACAGATTGATGAACCAAAAGTAAAACTGCCACCTGTGGGTGTATCTAAATTAAACAATGTTCGCCTGTTGCTATGGGTTAATCCAATCTCGTAGGGTACGAGGCTGGCAAGAAATGGAAAATATTTTTTAAGCGGTGTAAATTCTCCAAATGGTACGAGATGAATCTTATCATAGCGGCCTGCTAATTTCCCCTCCCTGTTATAGGAATAGGCACTGTTGAAATAAATCTGCTCGTCTCCAACCAGCGTCAATGCCAAACCACCTAAAAGCAAGTTTGTATTCAGGTCTTGTGCCAATTGTACAGCCGTGAACTGCGATAGCATATCAATCTTCCTGCCCGTAAGTTCAGGGTTAATATTGAGTAATCCAGGCACCATAGTCTCAGGCCATACAAGAAGGTCAATCAATTTACCTTTGACGCCCATGGATAAGTCAGAATATTTTTTTAATATCTGTATATCATCTTCCTCTGTGGAGTCAAACTTTAAATCCTGTGGTATATTACCCTGTACCATGCAAACCAAAGGACCTTCCTGTGGTTTGTAATCCTTAAGCCAGCATACACCATACAATAGAACAGCAGTTAAGAGCGCCAATGGCATGATACAAGTAAGGCTGGATTTGTATTTTTTATCTAAGGGGAGATATTTGAAATCCCCATTTTTTAAAGGGTGACCAGGGGGGATTACAGAAATAAAATCAGAAACAAGTTTGTTGCTACTTGCTAAACTACGGATTATCAAATCCACAATACCCGCATTGACCGTAACGATGATAAAGGAAATACCATATACGCCTGTGATATCAGAAACCTGTATTACAGGCAAGAATCTATATTGTGTGTGACCTATAAAAAACCATGGAAACCCGGAGAGCAGAAAGGAGCGTATAAATTCAAGCGAAGCCCATATACATGGAGCAATAACAACAAGCGGCAATTTCAGCCTAAAAGCAATGAATCTGGTACAGAAAGCGAAGGCTATAAAATATGCAGAGCAATACAAACTTAGCAAAACCCATGCAATAGTTGTAACGTATCGCAACCATGAAAGCTGGATAAAAAAGAATGCCGCTCCGATAAACAGGGCGTTGAGATAAACATATTTCTCCTCGGTTACAATAAGGAGAAACCACGGGACAAAGGCAATCCATACCAGATAGCCCAGATCTGCTGGCGGAAAAGAAAGGCATAGGAAAAGTATGGTTAAAAAGGAAAGGATAAGAATCTTTATAAAATTTGCTTTGCTCATTATAGGAATTATAATAACATCAAGTAATTCAAAAATAAAATAAAACTATTAAAATACGAACAATATCTATGCTTTTAGGCGTACACTGTTCAATTAGCGGAGGCCTCCAGACTGCCTTTCACGAAGCCTGGTTTTTAGGGATAGATACGTTTCAGATCTTTACCAAAAACCAGAGGCAGTGGAAGGAAAAAACCATAAACACAGGGGAAAAGTCTATGTTTTTAAACATTCTTAAAAATTCAGCTATTAAGATAATGTTTTCCCATGTTTCTTATCTTATTAACCTTGCCGGTGATGACAATGCTTTGTGGGAACGCTCAGTAAAGGCATTAACCAGCGAGATTCAACGATGCAATGAACTGGGACTAAAATTTACCGTTCTGCACCCCGGCTATACAAAAAGTCTCAGCGAACAGGAAGGCATTAAAAAGACAGTTAAAGCTCTAAATACCGTAATCAACGCAACTAAAAATTCAAATGTAAAAATACTGTTGGAAAACACTGCTGGACAGGGTTCAAGCATTGGTTACAGATTTGAGCACTTGAAGCAGATTATGGACGGTGTAGAATCTGCAAGGATTGGCGCTTGTCTTGATACCTGTCACGCCTTTGCGGCTGGATATGATATAAGAACTAAAACTGGATTTGAAACAACTATGGAGAAACTAGACAACATCGTGGGTCTTAAAAACATCCATGCCATTCACCTAAATGATTCAAAGGGCGAATTAGGCAGCAAATTAGACCGACACGAACACATTGGAAAAGGCAAATTAGGTTTAGAACCGTTCAGGCAAATCATAAACAGATTTAAGCACATACCTAAAGTAATCGAAACCCCAAAGGAAGACAACATGGATGCGGTTAATTTGAAAGTTCTACGGAAATTAATTATGTAAACACGTATAAAGATGGGTTAATCGAACCCATCATCACTTAATTCCCCATTAAAATTTGATATGTAGTAAATGTCTAGCACAAACAACACCCTTGCCCTCTTTTTAGAGGGGAGTCTGGTACTTCACCCAACCTTCTGTCTTTTGTCTTCCGACTCCTGACTTCTGTCTTCTGAACGCCCCCCGCCCACGCTCCCCCGAATCTTCAAGGCTGGTTCAATAGTGGATGATTGAACCAGCAAAGAAAGTTGATAAACAAGAGCAACTCCAATCATGTATATAGGATGAATTGGTATCTATAAAATATATGCGGATCTAGCAGCTTCAAATACTTCTTAAGAGAGAGAAGAAAATTGAAACTCATCCCTGACCGATTTTAGAAATCACCCCTATTTTACAAAATATCGTTTTTTTTCTGTCTTATTAGGTTTGTATTCTCGGACAACCTGTTTCGACGTAACACCCCTCTTTTTAATTTTAAATACTTCCTACAACAAATACATCTTATCTGAACATCTTACTTTTACCGTTTATAATATCAACATCCA
>MHXP01000016.1 GCA_001824485.1 Planctomycetes bacterium GWA2_39_15
TGGAAAACATTGTGGTGTTCTTTGGGGGAAAGATTCTTCTAATGAAGATTTAAGGAGTAAATTATCCGAAACTACTAAAGGTGTATGGTGTGGTGAAATTTATCACACACATAAGGACGAAAGCAAATTCCCAATTTATATTTCAAGATCAATTGTTAAAGATGAAACTGAAATAGAACTCGGTATTGTCAGTATTGTCCGTGATATAACTGAAAAAAGGGCTAGAGAGCAGCGCCTTGAGTATATGGCACATTTTGACGACCTTACAGGGCTTCCCAATCGTGTATTGTTTTATGACCGATTAAATAAGTTGTTGTCTCGAGCAAAGCGAGACAACCTTCTCTTTGCGCTCTTAGTTTTGGATTTGGATAGATTCAAGGATGTTAATGATACTCTTGGGCACAATGTAGGTGACCTCTTATTAAGAATGACAGCAAAAAGGCTGATAAACTGTCTACGTGAGGCTGATACCGTAGCACGTTTGGGTGGTGATGAATTTGCAATTATACTCGCTGGTATAAATGAACCACAAAATGCTGCATCCTCTGCGCAGAGGATAATTACCTGCCTTGAAAATCCATTTCGTGTAAAAAAAGATAATGAATGCACTATAGGAGCCAGTATCGGCATTACAATTTATCCTTTTGATGGTAATAATGCGGATATTCTTGTTAAAAATGCTGATATAGCTATGTATCAAGCAAAGAGGGATGGCAAGAATCGTTATGAGTTTTATAATCCTGACATGAATGCTGCTTCATTCAGACACTTTACAATTGAGAACAAACTTCGAGAAGCTATAAAACGGGAAGAGTTTATTTTATACTACCAGCCCCAGATAGATATAAATACTGAAAAAATTGTTGGGATAGAGGCGTTGATCAGGTGGCAAGCGCCGGGTCAAGACTTGGCTTTGCCGGGTAAGTTTATGTCAATAGCTGAAGAAACAGGGCTTATTATAACTATTGGTGAATGGATTCTCCTCAAGGCATGTTCGCAGAACAAGGCATGGCAGAACACAGGATTTTCGCCAATACCTGTTGCTGTGAATGTATCAGCCCGCCAATTTAAACAACAAGGCATTGCTGAGATTGTAGCTCAAGTATTAAATGAAACAGGACTGGACCCTCGTTTCCTCGAGATTGAACTTACCGAAAGGATTCTTATGCATGATGAAGAATTGATTATGGCAAATTTAGGAGTGTTTACTGCAAAGGGTGTAAGACTCTCGATAGATGATTTTGGCACGGGTTATTCGTCAATGAGATATCTCAAGCGTCTTCCAATCTATAAGCTTAAGATAGATAAGTCATTTGTAGATGATATAGCAACTAATCCCGGCGATAGGGCGATTTCTGAAGCAATTGTTACCATGGCGCATAGTTTGCAGTTAAAAGTCATTGCTGAGGGTGTAGAGACAAAGGAACAACTAAAAGTGCTGCGTTCGCTAGGATGCGATGAAGCGCAGGGTTTCTTATTCTACAAACCTTTGCCAGCCGACAAAATTACAGATATACTATCAAAAGGGAAATTGTAAATATCATTTTTATTTAACTGTATCGAATGGACATTTTGTGAGATATCCAGTGAGAAAAAACGGTTTTTCTTTGGTGGAGTTGATTGTTGTTATAGTCATTATTGGCATTCTCACTGGTTTAATATTGCCTGTTTTTTTACATGGCGGGCTTGACGAAGGTGTGAGTACATTACAGAGTAGTGTCCTCTCTGCTAAAACCTTTGCCGTAACAAAACGAAAGCGTTGTACACTAACACTGAATGCCGATTATTATACTGGTTCCAATCCATCCCACTGCTTATTAACCATACAGGATACGGGAACCAGCACCTTCAAGAAACAATATCGACTTCCCAAATATATCAGATTTTGGCAGTATGAAGTTGCAGGCAGCGGCACTCAACCCTTTACTAGCGGAACAAAGGCTGTTTACTTTGAGCCCAGAGGTATTTCACATGATGCGCAAGGCATTGACACTCCACCACAGGACATTATTATTACAATTAAAGACATTAAGACTGGTTTAACAACCAGTCGAACAATAATAGGTAATACGTGTCAGATAAAAAAATAGAGAAATTGATATGATTGAGATAAAACCTGTAACTTATCCGATTAATGCGATAGTTAAGATTCCAGGCTCTAAGAGTTATACAAACCGTGCGCTTATCACGGCGGCTTTAGCTGATGGTGAGTCCACGATCGCCAATGCACTCTTTAGCGACGACACTAAATATATGGTATCCAGCTTAAACACATTAGGAATACCTGTAAAAGAAGAACAAAATATGAACAAGTTTATAGTGAATGGTAAAGGTGGAGTTATTCCTGTAAAACACGCAAATTTGTTTGTTGGAAATGCAGGTACTGCAATGAGGTTTTTAACTGCAATGTTAACCTTGGGTAAGGGAGTCTATGAAATAGATGGAGTTGCGCGTATGAGGCAAAGACCTATACAGGATTTGCTCGATGGTCTAAACCAGCTCGGAGCTGATGTTGTGTCTAAATTCAATAATGGTTGTCCGCCTGTGATAATTAGAGGGAGAGAATTGGAAGGAGGTTCAGCTATAGTAAAGGGGGATTTGAGTAGCCAGTATTTTAGTGCAATGTTAATGACGTCTCCTTACGCAAAACAGGACGTATCCATTGAAGTAAAGGGTAGCCTTGTTTCAAAACGTTATGTTGATATGACTATGGCATTGATGCATCAGTTTGGCGTAAAAGTTGCGAACAACGACTACAAAACATTCTTTGTGAAATCAGGACAGCGTTACAGGGCAATACACTATGAAGTAGAGGCAGATGCATCGGCTGCTTCTTATTTTTTTGCCGCTGCGGCTATTACTGGTGGAAAGGTTAGAGTTGCTGGGATTGGAAATAATTCTTTGCAGGGCGATGTTCACTTCGTTGATATTTTAAAAAGTATGGGTTGTAAAGTTAAAATGGATGCTAATTGGATAGAGGTACAGGCAAATACACTTCATGGGGTAGATGTTGATATGGGAGACATGCCAGACGTGGTGCAGACTTTAGCAGCCGTTGCTGTTTTTGCGGAGGGTAAGACACGAGTGCGAAATGTAAGAAATATGCGTATAAAGGAAACTGACCGTATAGCTGCGGTAGTGACCGAATTGCGTCGTATGGGAATTCAAACTGTTGAATATGAAGACGGTTTTGAAATTGAACCATCAAAACCACAACCATCTGAAATAGAAACATATGATGACCACCGTATGGCAATGAGCTTTGCGTTGATTGGATTACGTGAAAATGGAGTATTTATAAAGAATCCTGAGTGTGTATCCAAAACATTTCCTGATTATTTTCAGAGATTAGAGGCTTTACGAGGTGGGTTGTAATTCAGATATTGATGAGAAATATATGTCGCTTGCCATGGAACTGGCAGAGAAGGGATGTGGAAAAGTAGAACCAAATCCCATGGTAGGCGCAGTGCTTGTAAAGAATGGTGAGATTATTGGAAAGGGTTACCATCGGGTCTTTGGAGGGCATCATGCTGAAATACACGCAATAAACGAGGCAGGGGTAAACTGCAAAGGAGCGACACTTTATGTTTCAATGGAACCATGCGCGCACTATGGAAAAACAGCGCCTTGTGCCGATGCTATTATTAAAGCAGGCATCATAAAGGTAGTGGCATCGGTTATAGATCCTAATCCAATCACATCGGGTAAGGGGATGCAGAAATTGAAAGAGGGAGGGGTCGAGATCAGGACAGGTGTTATGGAATTACAGGCAAAAAGGCTCAATGCCCCTTTTTTTAAATTAATGCAAAAAGGCTTGCCGTATGTGACTGTAAAATGGGCAATGTCAATTGATGGTAAGATTGCCACACATACAGGAGACTCCAGGTGGATTACATCGGAGGAGTCACGAGAGTATGTACATAAGATCCGTGGACAGATGGATGGGATTATGGTGGGAATTAATACCGTATTGCGAGACGATCCATTATTGACCTGCCGTATTAAAGGGGGGAGAAATCCAAAAAGAATTCTTGTAGACAGCAATGCCTCGTTGCCCTTAAACTCCCGCCTTTTAAGCACAATCCACGAAAGTGAAATAATTGTTGCTGTAAATAAAAATGCACAGCAAAAACAAGTTGAAAAACTAGAAAAATTGGGATGTAAGATTATTCAGACAAATGGCATTAATGATCGTGTGGATTTGCATGAACTATTCAAAAGGCTCGGGAAAATGAATTTAACAAATATCTTGGTAGAAGGAGGGAGCAGGATCATTACATCCGTGATTGAAGAGCGTCTGGCTGATAAGCTTATAGTTTTTATTGCCCCGATTATTATTGGAGGAGAATTCTCGAAATCGCCTGTGCTTGGGGAAGGTATTAATAAGATATGTGAAGCCTCGGGAATTAGTGAAATTACAGTAAAAAGAATTTCAAATGATATTGTTATTGAGGGTATTTTGAATCCAGGCGAAGCGATTGTTAATGGTTGATTTGTATTCAGTTGTTTTTTAAATTGACTTCTTGAGTAAATATCAATATCATTTTATCTGCGAAATGTGAATATTTCTACTAACCCTTTTGGAGTGAAGGTAGATGAAAACTAAAAAAAGCAAGAAGAGCATTTGTTTTGGATGTAATTATGCAATAATTCTGGATGGTAAAATTGCTTTTTGTAATATCTTAATACGTAATGTGTCTTACAAGTCTTGTACAGCTTTTGAGCGTAATTGGCAGATAAATGATATTGTGTCTGAAAAAACGAAGGAAAGAAAAAAAGAACTTTAAAAAGTTTTCTTAATTAAAATACTGTGCTCAAATAGAAAAGGGATAATGTAATATAAATTATCCCTTTTTTATAGGAATTTTATAAAAAAAGTGCGTTTGTACCGTTACTGAAAGTAAAATATTTAATTTGCCTGAAAAAGTTAACAACGTTGGTTTTCAAATTCTATTGACTGGGTATTTAATATATGCTAAATTACTATAAAATTTAGCTTATATTTCATATTTATATGCTTGGGATACATAAGCTTTTAATTTTATAAATCCTTCAAATTATTTCAGAAATTCATGTAATTATTGAAGAAGCAGTAACTATCTTTAGATGGTGTTGTTTTATAATTTAGGAGAAGGAAATGAAAGCAGAAGAAGTGACTCAATTTAAAAAGCTCCTCCTTATGTTAAGAGAAAAGCTTGTTGGAAAAGTTGACTCTATGCAGGGGGAGGCATTAAAAAGATCCAGACAGGATGCATCAGGTGACCTGTCTAATGTCCCAATTCATATGGCAGACGTTGGTACAGATAATTATGAAAGAGAACTTATGATTGAACTTATACAGAATGGGGAAGAAAGTGTTCGTAGCATAGATACGGCTTTAGAGAAAATCGAAGACGGCACTTTTGGTGTTTGTGAATTATGTGCGAAAAAAATAACTAAAGAGAGACTGAAGGCTGTACCTTATGCAAAACTATGTATAGATTGTCAAAGGGAAGAGGAGATTGAAAACGTTTAAAGTAAGTTTATGAAAAACACTACTTCATTTATTACTGCCGCTGTAAGTGGTGTCATCATAGATATTGTAACAAAATGGATTGTTTTTTCTAAGCTGGAAGAATTTGGGAAAATAACTTTAATTCCCGTTATATTAAATATATTACGAAGTAAAAATGAAGGCGTTGTTTTTGGACTGTTTCCAGGCAAAACCAACGCCTTTATTATTTTTTCAGCCATAGCTATAATAGTAATTTTATGTATTTATGTTTGGTCTGATAAAACACATACTATGTCGAATCTTGCCCTGGGGCTAGTTCTGGCTGGGGCTATAGGTAACTTATGGGATAGAATATGGTATGGGTATGTAAGGGATTTTATAGATTTACATGTTGGGGACAAATACCATTGGCCTACTTTTAATATTGCGGATAGTTTGATCTGCGTTGGGGTATCTATTATGGTCTTTACATCATTTTCTAAATCAAAGCATAAAGACGCTGCTTAAAAACCATTTCTTGTGAGGTCACGATACCTTTTTAGTAAATTACTAGTAATTTTTCCGGGTTTGCCTGTGCCAATTGTTCGTCCATCAATTTTAACAACCGGAATAATTTCAGCGGCCGTTCCTGTTAAAAAACATTCCTCGGCAATGTACAAATCATATCGAGTTATTAATTCTTCTTTAACTTTAATTTCCATCTCGGCGGCTAGTTTCATTACAACATTTCTGGTAATGCCAACTAATATACCAGCGCTTGTGGGGGGTGTTAAAAGAGTTTTATTTTTGTAAATAAAAATATTATCCCCAGCACATTCTGCCACATAACCGTCTTTGTTAAGCATTAAAGCTTCCCCAGCTCCCGCCTGGATAGATTCAATCTTCGCCAGAATATTATTCAGATAATTGAGGGATTTGATCTTGGGGTCAAGGGCGGAAAAGTGATTCCTGATTGTAGTAACAGTAACGATATCAAGTCCTTTTTCATAAAGCGCCTTTGGATACAATTCAATTGTGTCTGTGATAATTATGATCTGTGGTGTTGCACATTTGTTTGGGTCTAACCCGAGTTTTCCTACACCACGAGTAACAACAAGACGGATATAGGAATCCTTCATGTTATTAGCTTCCATTGTATTTTTAATGGCATCTGCCAATTCTGCCTTTGTCATGGGTATTTTTAGTGATATAGCCGTTGCAGAATCGTACAATCTATCCAGATGTTCCTCCAGTGTGAATATTTTCCCATTATAGGCGCGTATTCCTTCAAATACTCCATCCCCATATAGCAGTCCGTGGTCAAAAACTGATATTTTTGCGTCTTCTTGAGGAAGTATTTGACCATTTATATAAATCTTTAATCCCATTGCTAGAACATTTGCTCCTTTCTTTTTTATTCTAGAATACGTCCATCTGCAATTCTTATAATACGGTCAGCATGTTTAGCTATTTCTTCGTCATGTGTAACAATCACGACTGTTTGATTCAATGTTTTGTTCAAATCCCAGATCAGTTCACGAATTTCGTGGCCAGTCTTCGTATCTAAATTACCAGTAGGTTCATCGCATAGCAGTAACTCGGGATTATTTATCAGTGCGCGTATAATGGCAACCCGCTGTCTTTCACCACCAGAGAGTTGTGAAGGTTTGTGCGTTAAACGATCTCCTAATCCGACTCTTTCTAACAATGAAATTGCTCTATTTGTATAGGTTTCATTTGCCTGATTCCTGTTTTTGGGTCTACTTCCTATTAAGCTTGGCAGCAAAACGTTCTCTAATGCAGTAAAGTCAGGCAAGAGATGGTAAAACTGGAAAACAAATCCAAAAATATGATTCCGCATCTCGGCCTGTTTCTTTGCACTTAATGTGGTCAGATTGATTCCTTTGTATATTACAGAACCAGAGGTTGGCGTATCCAAAATCCCCAGGATATGTAATAACGTGCTTTTTCCAGCGCCAGATGCACCTACAATTACTACAATTTCACCCTTTTCTATAGATAAATTAATCGCATGTAAAACAGGTAATGTACGCTCACCATTCTTGTATTCTTTGAATACATTTATAGCCTGTAAAAGACTATTACCATTCGCACTATTCTTAGCTATCATTTTTACAATCAACGAACAAAATTTTTAAGAGTGAGACTATATCATACATATAAGTACAAGTCAATTATTTATTTAACGCATGTCAGACTGAGAATCTATTCCTTTGTTGGCTAAAGCATCTGCCCGAAGATTTTCTTCTCTGCTTACATGTTGAATTTCCCATGCTGGTATTTTATTCAAAAATATTGAGAGCTCTTTATAAAGGGGTAGAAGACCTGGACTCTTTACACGGTATATACCGTTGAGTTGCCTAACCAAAAGTTCACTGTCGGTTTTAAATGTAACTTTTTTAGCATTATAGGCAATTGCCTTTTGAACCGCCAATATCATTGCATGATATTCAGCGACGTTATTTGTGGATTCTCCAATAAACCTGCACACTTCCTCAACAAGACGATAATTCTTGTCGTAAATGGCTACACCTATGCCAGCTTTACCTGGATTTCCCCTTGACGCCCCATCTGTATGAATAATAAGTTCGCTAAATTCTCTTTTTTCACGTTGATGAATAGCATTGAGTGTCGGGCGGGTATCAATCTGTTCGTCTCCTTTTTTAGTTTTTGAGATTTCGTAAGGAAAAGAATTTATCATTTCTTTAGTAACTGAAGGGTTATCCTTAATTAATTTTTCTATATCCAGATATTTGACAATTAGTTTTGCTAACGCTTGAGAAGATATATCTCCCATTTAAAACAACCTCCCTTTAGAAAAAACACTTTGAATATACATGTTTTATTCTAAAAACCAATTCTGTTAATAGCAAACATTTTCAACCTGTTGGTTTTTTCTTGAATCGTCACACATTTAAAAGTAACATTAGCGGCAATTAATGAATACTAACTGGTTGTAAGAGAATATATATGAGCGATCATCTCATTAAAGAAGTTTTGAATACCGAAGCAGAGGCTGACAATATTGTAAATAATGCCAGGCAAAAAACCGAGAGAATTATTGCTGACATTGATAATGAAATTAATTTGATTAAAGGAATTCTTGAGAATAAACAGCATCAAAAGTTAGAGTTATTAAGGGCAGAAATTGTTAACTTGCAAATGTCAGAAGAAGAACGTTTAAGAAATGAATTTGAATCCTTGAAAGAAAAGCTTCTACATATAGATAATAAAAGCATGGGAAATGCCGTTAATTGGGTGTTAAAGCGTATTTACGAGTGCTAGTATGGCTATCGAAAAGCTTATTAAAGTAAGTATTTTACTTCCTGCTAAAGATGCTCGGTGGTTCCTAAGCCAGCTTTACCAATTGAACATTGTTCATATAATAGACACTTTTTCTCGACTTGACGATACATCTCTTCCATATTTTCAGAAATTCCCCACAACAGTCGAAGATATAGAGAAAAATATTCAGAAACTAAATACCATACTTTCTATTCTCAAGGTATTTGTTAAAAAAAAGAAGGGTTTTGTGGAAGGTATTTTTCCCATCCCATTGCAGACTACTCGTAATGAATTGGATCAAACACTCTCCCGCATTGACATAGAATCTATTTACAAAGAATGTAAGAATCAGCATGAAAAATACATGAATCTTCAAAAGAGGCAAAAACAGCTACGGGAAGAAAAAGACAAACTTTCTGATTTCTTACCCCTGTCAGATGAGCTTATACGAGTCAGTAATGTGAGGAATGCGGCCTTCTTTTACTGTAAAGTAACTGAGTCTAAATGGAAAAGGTTTTTAGTGGATGCATCAGCAAATGAGCTTCTTGCATGGCAGATTGTTTCAATTCTTGAAAATGAGCGGAAAGTCCTATTCGTATACCTAAATGACGATAAAGAAGCAGCACTCAAGAATTTTGCGAAATATGATTATAAGGAGATACCCTTCCCAATTTTATCTGGTAACGTGAAGGATTG
This sequence comes from Planctomycetes bacterium GWA2_39_15, assembly GCA_001824485.1. Classification (GTDB taxonomy): domain Bacteria; phylum Planctomycetota; class Brocadiia; order Brocadiales; family Brocadiaceae; genus 2-12-FULL-39-13. The sequence goes on from MHXP01000016.1 coordinate 9,476, forward strand.
TGTTGATAGGTTGGATATAGAAATCTCTACCATTATTAAGGAACTTGATCTAATTCATCATCGTTTCCACGAATTATCCAAAGAATGGTATTCTGTAGAAATATTGTTGGGATATTGGGAAAACGAAAGAAATAAAATGGTTGCCCAACGCATGTGTGTCATATCTAAAAAGACATTTGTGTTGATTGGTTACGTTAAAATAAAAGATAAGCCAAAGCTTGTCAAATTACTCAACGATAAATTTTCACAGGCATCGGTTATTTATGAAGAGCCTTCACCAATGGATAAAGTGCCTGTCTGCATTTCACTAAATAGATTTTTTAAACCGGCACAATTATTGATTAATATGTTTGGGTTGCCTAATTATTTTACATTCGACCCTACGCCATTTATTATGATTTCTTTTTTAACTTTGTTTGGGCTTTGCTTTGGCGATGTATTTTATGGGTTATTTTTAACTGTCTTTTCTGCATGGATGATTAGAAAATACAAGAGGGCTGAGGCGTTTTCCAACTTCTTAAGACTATTTCTTTATGCTGGTGTAAGCACAATTATATTTGGCGCTCTTACTGGCGGATGGGCGGGGGATTTGTACAATCCAGCATACTTAGGGGAGAATAACCTCTTGTTAAGATTAAAAGAAAAATTCACGCTTCTTGATCCGCTTTCAAAGCCCGTTCTTGCTCTCTTATTTACTATAGGGCTGGGTGTATTAAACCAATTTTATGGTATAGCGCTCAAGATGTACGGAGAATTTAGGAAGAAAAATATTCTGAATGCCCTTTGTGATGGTTTGCTATGGCTTATTACGTTACCGGGATTTTTGATTCTTGCATTAAGCATTTTTCTAAGAATACCACCCTCAGTCATTAGCGTTGGTAAATATCTGTGTATTATTGGTGCGGCGGGATTAATCTCCACACAGGGACGAAACGCAAAAGGGATTGCCGGCAAAATTTTCACTGGAATTGTAAGCTTGTACGGTATTGTGGGAAGTTATGGATGTGTTAGTTTTATTGGGGATATCCTTTCTTATACACGTATCATGGCGCTTAGCCTTACAACGTCAATTGTCGGCATGTCATTTAACATTGTAGCGGGATTATTCAAAACTGGCACGTTCATCGGCACTATATTATTTATCTTTACCCTGGTTTCTGGTCATACGTTTAATTTTGTTATGAGTATTCTTAGCGCATTTGTCCATCCTGCGCGGTTAATTTTCCTGGAATTATTTGGTAGATTTTATGAAGGGGGCGCCCAAAAATTCCTGCCTTATGGTTTCGACAGTCAGCGTATAACTATTTGTTAAAAATGTTTCAAAATAAACACTAGAAATATACATAAAAAGAACTGTAGAGACGCATCGCAATGCATTTCTACAAATATATATAATTTACAAAAAAGGAGTTTAATACCATGATAGAATTACTAAAATTATATTTCGTACAAACAGGATGTGGCTGGGCTGTTCTTGGCGCCATTATAGTAGTAACGGTCAGTTGTTTGGGTTCAGCGAAAGGTATTTTGATTGCCTCATCTCATGCCGCTGGTGTCCTGTCTGAAAAACCGGAACTTTTTGGAAAAATGTTAGTACTCATGGCATTGCCAGGCACACAAGGTTTTTATGGCTTTATTGGCGCTATTATGATTGCCATGCGTACCGGAATTATTGTTGGACACATAAATATATCTCCATCTGTTGGGATTGCTATTCTAATTATTGCTATATGTATGGGCATCGTAGAATACATAACTGCAATCATGCAAGCCAAGGCTGCAACGGCGG
>MHXP01000017.1 GCA_001824485.1 Planctomycetes bacterium GWA2_39_15
CATGGAACGTATCTTCGGTCACGGTTTCTATCAACTTTGAATTTCCTATACATTAAATTAGGCCTTCGGCGACTTCATTCAGGAATACTTGTATATGAGAGAACACACCCCTAAATCCCCTCTTGATAGAGGGGACTTCCTTGTTCTCCCCTCTATTAAGAGGGGACGGGGGTGTGTTAACAGCATAATGAGAAAGTTTGAAATTCCTTAGCATTAAAATATTCCAGAATCCTTGTGGAGTAATATTGGCGTCTCTTCAGGTCAAAGGCATATTGCGGGGATAGGTTGTGCATTAGAAATTATTACATTAAAACCAAACCTGCGAGACAACTCAATTTGCAGGAAATCCAGGACTTCTTTCTGGATAGAGCCAAAAGACATGATAAAAAGTTGCTGCTCCCTAACTGATTTCATGCCATATAGCTCAATATTAAATTAGCCTTTACTATTATTAACACTATTTCCGTTAAAAAAGCTGTTGAATACGTATAATTGATAGATTCAAGACAATAAGACGTGAATTAAAATGGCAGGAATATCAATGGCATTTATTAACAACCATTGATGTTGTTGCATTCTTTATGGGTAGATAAATAGAAAAAGTTGTCCCTCCCTGCAACTCACTCTTTACTTTTATATGACCACCGTGGTCATCCACAATTTTTTGGGATACTGATAATCCGACACCTGTTCCATCTACTTTTGTGGTAAAAAATGGCACAAAGATGTTCTGAAGGATTTCGGTTGTCATTCCTTCACCTGTATCCGCAATATTAATTTTTACTTGCTCATTTTCCACCCTCGTTTCAATTACCAGACGACCTCCGTCAGGCATAGATTCAACGGCATTTTTTATCAGGTTCAAAAACACTTGTTTGATCCGGGTTGGGTCTATAATAATATTAGGTACCTTCATATCAAACTTCTTAATCAGGTTTATACGGCTATTTTTAAAATATGGTTCCATCAGAGAACATGTATTTTCCAGTATCTCATTTATTTGAGATATAACCTTAACAGATTCAAGCGGTTTACTAAAATCCATTATATTGGAAAGTATCTTTTCTAACCTGCCAACTTCATCCACTATTATTCCAGCGCTTTTTTTTATCTGATTATCCTGAATTGAAGCCCGCAAAATCGTTCTGGCAAAGCCTCCTATTGTAACCAGAGGATTACGTATTTCGTGTGCAACGTATGCCGCCATGTTACCAATAACAGCAAGCCTTTCAGAGCGTATCAGTCTTTCCTGTGTATCCTTTAATTGCATGACTTTTTCCGCTAATTCTTTATATGCATCAGCACTTTCAATTGCCAGCGCCGCATGGTTTGCAAACGTACTTAAAAGTTGAACGTGCTCTTCTGTTATCGGTTTACGGCTGTATATATTGTCTGCACAAATTACTCCAATCACTTCTTCTCTAACAACCAGTGGTACGAAAACAAATTCATTCACATCAAGCATGCTTACGAAATTTTTATTAATATCAGGATTATTAAAGGCATCTTTTTCTAAGATAGGTTTTTTATTTTTTATGCAAGAGACGATAATCTCTTTTTCATCAGTCAAAGAATATGCCATCAACCTTGTTATCATGTGTAACGGTGTATCGTCACGATAATTATCTTCCGATGCTTTAATAAGATCCTCAAGTTTTTCATATTTATTTCCTATTTCACTCCATGTTTTGTTTGCTTCTTCCCAACTTGAAGGGCCAACTGCCATTTTACCATAGACGACATTCCGATTCTTATCTACAAGGAAAAGTCTTGCACGATTAAAACCCAACGCTGTGCCGGCAGTTACACATGTTAAAATTAAATGAAGCAAACGATCAATTTGTAAAGTTCCTTGCATCAACTCTGCAAGTTTTCGTAATAGTGAAAGCTGATGAATCTTTTCTTCTTTTTCAGTAATATCTATCGAGAGTTTAACTACATGAGTAATATTGTCCTTGTTGTCTCTGATAGGTATTGAAATGTTCCGGACATATCTTCTGTCACCTTTTTCTGTAATAAGCTGTGTCTCAGCGGCTTGTTTTTTGCCGCTGGCAAGTGATTGAAGAACAGAACAATTCTTAGTATCTTTACATTCACATTTGTATACTTCACTACACTTTTTCCCAATGGGACTAAACTCCAGATTTAGTATGCCGGAAAGCCTATTGTTAGCCCAAATTATATTCAAATCGCTGTCTAATAAAGCAAATCCAGCATTTAACGAATCTGCAATGTTATACATGATGCTGTCTAATTTATCTTTTAAAACATTAGGTAACATTACAATCTATCCTTTATAATAATCAGTAAGTCATGTGTCTCAACCAACTAAAAACAAAAGGAAAATATAACGCCGATATTTTATTAAGGTACCCTTTTTACAATTTTCTTATAAAGTGCAATATATTCTCTTGCACTTATATCCCATGACCAATCCTGTGACATTCCACTTATCATAAGCTTTGTCCATTGGGTCTTGTTTTTAAATAAATCCAAAGCCCTTATAATAGTGGCTAACAATAAATCTGAGTTGTACTCTTTAAACAAGAATCCATTTGCCTTTCCATTGGTAATAGGATATGAACGGACATCAGTAATAGTGTCGGCAAGACCACCAGTACTACGAACAATTGGAACAGTCCCATATTTCAGGCTGTATAATTGATTCAACCCACAAGGTTCAAAGCGTGAAGGCATTAAAAACATATCTGATCCCGCCTCTATCTCATGAGCTGAACACTCATCAAAGTTCAATTTTACTGCTACTTTTGCAGGATATTTATTTGCATAAGTCTGAAATAATTCCTGATACTTCTGCTCACCCGTTCCCAATAAAACAAATTGAAGATCAGCCTTCATTAAATCCTGGAACTTATTTACAACTAAGTCCAATCCCTTTTGATCAGTCAATCGTGTAATCATTCCAACAACTGGAATATTTCTTTCTGGAAGTCTAAATTTATTTTGTAACGCTTTTTTACAAAGTTGCTTTCCACTGAGGTTTTTCACTCCATAATTTGCTATAATAAATTTATCTGTTTCAGGATTCCATATAGAATAATCCATCCCATTAATTATTCCATAAAGGTCTTTTGACCTATCTCTAAGCACACCGTCCAATCCTTCACCATATTCAGGTGTTTGTATTTCTTTTGCGTATGTTTTACTAACAGTATTAATAAGATCACTAAATACAACACCGCCTTTTAGAAAATTCAGTTTGCCGTAGAATTCTAGTTGTTTCGAGTTAAAAAGCCCCCAATCCAACCCTGTCAGTTTCATGTCCCAATGCCAGAATAACCCCTGATATGCAATATTGTGAATTGTTAAAATAGTTTTTGTATTCTTGAAACATTCTTTCCTCGCATAGATTGTTTTTAAATAGACAGGAACAAGCCCCGTTTGCCAGTCATTGCAATGTACTATGTCAGGATAAATATTTAATTTATTTATGACTTCTAAAGCACCCTGAGAAAGGAAAATAAATCGCTCACTATTATCCTCAAAATCTTTAGTTGTTTCTGGATAATTATACAAACCATTTCTACCGTAATATTGCTCATTATCCAGAAAATATACCGGCACCTTTGAATCCGGCATGAATCCTTTGTATACATAACCGGATTTAAGTTTGTCACCAATTCTTACCTCAAACTGTATATCAGTCTTGACTAAAGGATACTTGTTTTCTTTTATAATACCATAAAGGGGCATAATTACAGTAATTTCCACACCTAACTTTTGTAAGCTTTTAGGTATTGCCCCAGCGATATCAGCTAAGCCGCCGGTTTTTGCAAATGGCACAACTTCGGATGACAAATAAACAACTCTCACTACAGTGGTACCTCCAATTTCTTTTCTACATTTGCATTTCTAAGAAATTCAGCAGCACTTTCTGGCGTTACCGTATTTATATAAAAACCAGTGCCCCATTCAAAACCTGCAACCCTTGTTAATCGAGGAATTATCTCAATGTGCCAATGATAATGCTCAATCTCCCCTAAAATAAATGGCGTTGTATGGATAATATAATTATATGGAGGAAATTCTAGTGATGCCTCAAGCTTGAGAAGAACTGTGCGTAATACTTGTGCCAATTCTTCAATCTCTAGCTTTTGTATGTCCTCAAAATGAGAGGAATGGATTTTCGACATAATCCATATCTCAAATGGGAATCGTGAGGCGTAAGGTGTAAAGGCCACAAATGTATCCTCTTCTAATACTATTCGTGTACCTGTGGATAACTCTTGTTGAACAATATCACAAAATAGACAGCGGCCTCTGTATTTGTAAAATTCTTCGCATCCATTCATTTCGTGCATAACAGATATGGGTACAATTGGTGTCGCAATTAATTGCGAATGGGAATGTTCAAGTGTCGCGCCAGCAGCTGTACCTACATTTTTAAAAAGCAACCCATATATAAATCTCTTATCCTTTTTCAAATCCACTAATCTATCTCTGTATGCCCATAATATTTCTTCAACTTGTTTATTGTCTAGTTCAGTCATGGAAATTATGTGTTTTGGACTTTCAATTATTACTTCATGTGCCCCTATGCCATTCATCACATCATAGATTCCTTCACCACGTTTGTTTAAATTACCCTCTATCCTTAATGCAGGAAATTTATTAGATACAACCCTTACACGCCATCCTTTTGTATTGTGCTGTGTACCTTTTTCTCTATACGCAATAATCTCTGGCGGGGTTTTATCTTCATTGCCTTCACAGAAAGGGCAAAAACCACCTTTAATTATCTGAGGTTCTGTCTTAAAATCAGTCGGACGCATAGCCCTTTCTGTTGCAATAATTATCCAGCGACCAGAAACAGGGTCTTTTCTAAACTGGGGCATTTTTGTTATCCTCCTTATGTCATGCTGAAAACAATATTTTAACTTTAATGTTACACCAGCCACATTATTTTTTCAAAATCTTCAGATGGCACGGAAAAACAGAATACAGTCCGAAGTGGTACTCTTTGAATAATCTCATTCTCTTTTACTAACTCAATAAAGAATTCCACATCTGTCCCGGGGAGAAAACCTAAATCAGCGAAAGAACAGGATAATTCAATTATTTTTTCCATTGAAATACTATAAAAATCCTTCCCATTGTAATTCTGTTTTTTAATTCTAAACTTTAGTTGTTTATCCTTAAGAATAGATGTGTAAATCTGCAACTCATGGGGTTGAACAAAAGTAATTACGAGTTTTAAATTTTCATAATATTTAGAAAATAAATCTTTATTAAAGTCCACTCTTATAAATAAATTGTCTTTATCAAATCCAAAAAATACGCCATTAATAAGTAGCCCGGAAGTTCTATGCATTGTATCCATATCCTTGTTCGCATTATATCTGCCTGCGTCCAGCCATTCAAAGTAATTGCTCACAACGCCATCCAGTTTAACATTTAAAAACCTTTTCGGAAGCGTATAAGGTCTTCTTCGATCAGTTCTTGCACTAATAGGCACATCTAACATCCTTGGGATATCTACATCAAGTAGTTTATACACATTCTTAAGGTGCAGTCTAAACAAGCTATCAAAATCCTCTTTATAATGTGTAAAATGCTCGTCACCGAACCACCAAAACCAATCGCTACCTTCCGCAATGAAAATTTCTTCCCAAGCGCTTGCTAAAATGTTGTTAGAATATAAATGATCACTTTTCTCAGTTTGGTTTATAAGGAAAGAACGTGTATTTTCAACAAAATCCCATGCCATGTTTTTCTCTTCATGTCCAATCCATGTTGCCAGGTTGTGCCCAATCCAGGAGCCAGGACAAATATGCTGTAATGTCTGTTCAGGTGGATACTTTTCTAAGTAATCACCAATACTGACACATTTTAAATCATTATCATTACTAATTGCCTCATAAAGTTTTCTTAAAAAATCTAAACCACTGTTAGGATAATACTCCCAGGCATTTTCCCCATCCAAAATAATACTCACAAGAAGTGGTATCCCGTTATTGTTATATTTTTTCAAACTATTAATTCTGTACATGAAATCAGACACTGCAGCATCAACATTATATTTCGAGTACTGGAATCCAATTAGATCAGAAAGATTGTGATCGCGAAACACTATATTAATTTTGTTGTCTTTTATATTAAGACGGTAAGGTTTATATAAAATCTCAGGAGTAACAACTTCTCCATATTTACCCCTAAGTATTTGATTTTCCAATGAACAAGCTAAAATTTCTTCATCAGAAGCCAACCATCGGAATCCAGCCTGTGTCAATATAGGGACAATATCATTGCTCACGGCGCCTTCCGATGGCCACATTCCTCGAGGTTTTTGACCAAAATGCTTTTCGTAAGCTTGAACAGCCTTTTCTACTTGTGTTCTTGCATCTGCCACTGACAACATTCTCTTATTTGGTAAGCGTAGTTTTGGCAAAACATGTTTTGCAGATTCATGGTTACATAATAATGGTAAAATGGGATGGTAATATGGAGATGTTGTAATTTCTATTTGTTGTGAATCTTGTAAATGCTTATGAATAGGAATAATTTGCCTAATTACTTCTATTTGTTTCGATAAAACATATTCTTTATCTTCCTTCGAGAATCCTTCACCCTTTTTAAATATATTCAATAATAAAGGGTCCTTTTGCACAACTAACGGATGATACCATGTAAGGTTTGCCCATACTTGTAAGTCCTGAAAATCCTTGTTAGAAAAACCCTTAAGCACATCCAGTGCACGTTTCCTTCTGAAATTTCTCTTCTTCAATAATTCTTTATATCTCGGATAAATCTCGATCATGTACTGATGATTTGCGGAAAAAAAATTATCCAATATATAAAGTTTGTTATCTTCTGTTAAATCCTCCGCTGGTATTTTTGTTAATTTCCAGAACTGATCAATGGCACGATTTTCTTCATAATCTTTTAGCTGATCCAGTAGACACGGTACGTAATTAAACGTTTGTTGTATCTTTGGGAATTCTTCCAATAATAATGCCATACCAATATAATCCTTTATTCCATGCAGTCTCACCCATGGCATAGAGTATTCACCAGTCAAATTGTCTTTATAGTAGGGTTGATGTTGATGCCAGTAGAATGCAATATTGATCATTTTTAATATACTACTTCATGGATTAGGTAACTTCTTTAAAAATTCTTTGGGATGTTTAATTCTTTCCCAATATCCTTTAAATTGAAACTCTGGGCTATGCTCATTGTCATGACACATATCACAAATACTCTCATCAGTTACACCGTAAACGTTGCTTACATTTTTTACATGCTCACTTCCAGCACCATGACAGCTTTCACAACCCACGTTTATTAGGTTCTGATTATTTTCATAATTTAAAAATCCTGAAATAAAACCATAGCCTGTTGTATGACATCTGATACATTCTGGATCATATTGATGTCCTTTATTTACTAAGGTGTTGTATGAGACCCCATGTTGTGTTTTACTCCAATGATCGTATACTAACTTATGACATATGCCACATGTTAAATTACCGACATATGATAATCCATTTAGAAGAGGCATTTGTGGCGTTTTACTTAGCAGATCTTCATCCATTAGCATTTGTTGGTAATCTTTCAATAACGAAACCATTTCTAGTGAATCTTTGTATTTATTATCTAGTGGAATAATCTCTACAGATTTACTTTTCGTGAATACTTTTGCGTATAAAGGAGCAAGTTTATTATTTATCGAATATTCTGCAACCCCAATATATTTTCCACCTGTACCTGAAGAAACAATTGCGGTATTATTAACATACGTTATTGAATCCTTTGGTTCTTCTATGCCATGTCCAGTGATAATTAGTCCTATTTCGGGGAATAATTTTGCGATTTCAATAGATTCTCCTAACGGTGCATGTGAAAGTAATATTATAAGGTTTGCCTTATCATGTAGTTGTTTGACTAAGAGTTCTAGCGCTTTTATAGGTTCAATAATATTTACAAAATCTGATATATTGTTGTTGAAAAATGATTTAGAAAGAATACCCAGAAAGGCAATTTTGAAAGAATTCTTAGAATCAACATACTCTTTCAATACGTATTTATTAATCTTCGTTGGAAATGGAGAAGTAATTTGTACATTACTGGAGAGAAAAGCTACCTTATTTGTTTGTGACAAATAACTTATCAATTGTGGACCAACTTCTAGATCCTTTTCGCCAAGATTATGTAATATATAATCCATTCTTTCTAATGCATAGCATAGGATTTCCATTTTAATCACTTCCTGTCGTCCACTACTTTTGGTAAGGTCACCTAAACTTACAGGTAAAATTATTTTTTTTTGCTTTCTAAATGAGTCAATTAATGCATATCTTCTTGATATACCACCAATTTGTCCCTCAAAGCAACCACATGGCTCAAGATTTCCCAACTCCTCTCCTGAAAATATTATTAACAAATCTGTTGCAGAACCATAAATCTTAGTAGAAATAAATATAAATGTAACAATTATCAAACATCCGAAATACATCTTCATAAAGAATCTATGTTCATTTTATCCTTTTATTTCACCATTAATTGGAATATTGATTACTGGCTGAATAACACTGTTTGTATATATTTTTAGACTTCCTGTAATTTTCCCAACTGTAGTGTCCTTACTCAAATTAACATCAATTTTTTTAGTTCCAGTATTATTCAATTCAGATACTATATAGTTTATGTTACTTGGTTCAGTCTCAATTTTCTCTATTTTTACTTCCTTATTCACAAAATTTATTATTATCGTCTTTTTAACATCTTGTCCTTTTTTAAAACTTCCAAAATATAAATTTTCAGGATAAAATGTTAAATCACCTACAACTTCACCAGAAAACGGTACATCAATTCTTTCTTGTTTATTACTGCTCGAGTATATAAAAACAATTCCATTAAACTTTCCAATATAATCGTATTTATTTATAGTGACAAAATAACTGTATTTATTCTCCTCACTTATTTTATTCTGAGTAATTGTAACATATGGATTTGGTGATTCTACTTTCTTTACTTCTATTTTTAGTTCAGGGACTATTTTTATTTCTATACTCTTAGTACAGCTATCTCCTCTCCTGATAATGCCAAAATTTATTCGTTTAGGACTGACGCTTACTTCTTCAATTACTTCCCCTGTAATTATTAACTTATATTTTAGGTTTTCTGGATCATTAGAATTCACTATAACAGATTTAGTTACTTTACCAACATAGTGACCGGCGTTAAACTTAACATCTACCTGACCTTCCTCATCTTTTAGTAATTTATTTTTTGATACCAACGCTGCAGTACATCCACATGAAGATTTAACGTTATTTATAACTAATTCACCTACACCTATATTCTTAAATTTAAATCCATGATTTACACTTTCGCCGATATATATTCTGCCAAAATCATATGTTTGTTCTTCAAAAACTAAATTAGGTTTTTCAACTTTTTCGTCTATAACATTTTCTATTTTCTTGTTATCAGCAGCGAAGATGTAATAACTATTTTCAGAAATTAACAATATACAAATTAACACTAATAAATATTTTCTAATTTCTTTCATATAAATAATATCTCCTATACTGCTAATAAATATTATAACAATTTATTTCTTCTATCAAATAAAAACATTTTGTTATTTCTAAAAACACGAAGAGCCGGGTAGTGAGTATGAGACCCACATAACCCAGCTCTTCGATTGTTTACTTATAGTTCCCTGTTTTCACAAGGGCTTCTTTACGGTCTATTTTGCATGATAGCCCGGGTAGAAATCAGGACCCTGGATGTTATCCCATTGTGCGCCAATATCTATCCACTCTACTATCAAATACCTCTCGTCCTGCGTGAGGAATTTGTCATGCATTACCCTTCCCTCTACCGGGAATACACTCTCCCTCGGTGCAAACTGGCTTAACTTCTCTTCGTACAACCTCCAGATCGACAAACTGTTAATTGCTGATGCTGGATGTACGTACTTACCGCCGAGGTTCGTATCCTTACCCCTCTGTACCTCCAGTAAGCTGTTGTATGAACGGCTGAATGCCGCCACGCCATCAACATTCACCAATTCAGCGCCACCGCTTAAATCAGGCGGATTGCTGGCATTGTGACAGTTTGCGCACTTTGCATCTATTATCGGCTGTATGTCCCTGCGAAAATCCACTGTTCTCCTCTTTTCGTCCGTCAAACCCTCTACAGGCTGTGACGTCGTACCTGATGGACCTCCATAGTATACGTCCGATGGCACCACCACGTCGTCGCCATGCTTTACACCCTGATAGATACCGTTCTTGTCAAACTTCAGGTATCCAAACGCAAATGGTGAATCAT
>MHXP01000018.1 GCA_001824485.1 Planctomycetes bacterium GWA2_39_15
CCTGATGAGACAAGGAAGATTTGCGACAGTGCAGATGCCATTTATTTTGGTGCGGTGGGTGGACCTAAATGGGACAGCCTGCCAGCAGAACTAACCCCTGAACGAGGGGCATTACTGCCATTGAGGTCAATTTACGGTTTGTTTGCAAACCTGCGTCCAGCCGTAATCTTTGGTCCACTGGCTGATGCAGCGTCTTTAAAATCAGAACGTCTAAAGGGAGGATTGGATATTTTAATTGTGCGGGAATTAACAGGAGGCGCTTATTTTGGCAAGAATAAGGTTAAATCGCTTACTTTAAAAGAAGGAACTGTTCAAGGTGATTATGCAGTGGATTATATGATTTATTCCGTGCCAGAGATTCAGAGAATTACCAGGGTTGCCTGTGAGGCAGCAATGAAACGCAGTAAGAAACTAACCTCTGTTGACAAGGCAAACGTCCTTGAAAGCTCAAAACTTTGGCGGAAGACGGTTGTAGATTACGTCCAGAAAAATTACCCTCAGATTCAACTTAATCACATGTACGTTGACAACGCAGCTATGCAGCTGGCTACAAACCCGAAGCAATTTGATGTAATTGTTACGGAAAATATGTTTGGTGATATACTGTCTGACTTAGCTTCTGCAATCACCGGATCAATTGGCATGCTTCCCAGCGCCAGCCTTTCGGAGACTGGTTTTGGACTATTTGAACCCATCCACGGCTCAGCGCCTGATATTGCAGGACAAGGCAAAGCCAACCCTCTGGCGCAAATCTTATCAGGGGCAATGATGTTGAAATACGCCTTTGGTCTTAGTAAGGAATCAGATGTCATCGAACAAGCCATTATGTCAGTGTTGGAGGATGGGTATCGGACGTGCGACATCGCTTGTGCCGCAACGCCAAAGGATAAAATACTTTCGACTTCTGGGATGGGAAATAAGGTAGCGGAGTATTTGGAGTAAGAGTAAATGCATTAAAGCTAACATATAACAAGAGACTGAACTTAATTATACTTCCAAAATCAAGTAATATGTGTGCGATTTTAGGGTATATTGATGAGACATTAGATTTTACAAATTGATGTAAAACAATATGATAATTGGAAAGTCTAATATAAAGTTAGGCGGATTAAGGATGTATACCTATGATTAATGTAAGTCCAATAAAACTATCAGGTAATTGGTTTGAAGGATTCGCTTTGGGTTTACATACCATTAGCAGTGAGTTTTTAGGGTATGATGAATTTGGCCATGAAGTCTTTGATACGAAAAGGAGCGAGATAGGAGATCTCCTATATAGACTCAAGTATGAATCAGATAAATCTTCGTTGAAAGAGATATTAGATGTAACTGTAAATTTTTTGAGTAATGAATGGAAAATTAGTGGAGTTTTAGACGGTATACTGCCCATCCCACCTTCTAAAAGCAGGACTTTTCAGCCAGTAATACAAGTAGCGAGAGGTATAAGCTCTGCGCTACAGATTTCCTTATATGAGGATTTTTTGATAAAAGTTAAGGAAACACCAGAACTCAAGAATGTGTACGACTATCAGAAAAGATTAGAATTATTAAAAGATGCTTTTGCCGCTAAAAATTTATCACTCAAAGGAAAAAATGTTTTACTTTTTGATGATTTATATAGGTCGGGAGCTACCCTCAACGCCATAACTCGTGTTTTGTCTGAAAAAGGCATGGTGAGTAAAGTATATGTCTTGGCACTGACCAAAACGAGGAGCAAATCATGACAAAAGTATTTATAGGTGGCTCAATAAAAATTACGAGACTAAATAAAGATATAAAACACAGGATAGATAACATCATCCAAAAGGAATATATCGTTTTTATCGGAGATGCTAATGGTGCAGATAAAGCTGTACAAAAATATCTCTTTGACAAAGGTTATAAGAATGTACGTGTATTCTGCATGGGCAATGAGTGTAGAAATAACATTGGCAACTGGGAAACTAGGCATATAGAAGAAACCAAGAGTAGGAAAGATTACTATTATTATTCTATTAAAGACTTAGAGATGGCTAGAGAAACAGATTATGGATTTATGATATGGGATGGGAAAAGCAAAGGAACGTTGAATAACATTATTAACCTGTTAAAGGAAAATAAAAAGGTTCTGGTTTATTTTTCTCCAAATAAAGAATTCTACAAACTACTCATTTTTGATGATTTAGAAAAGCTTTTGGCAAGATGTGAAAAGAAATCCTTAGAGGTTTTTGAAGAAAAGTTTAAGGTATCACAAATCCTAAAGCAAGAACAGCCACAAGAATTCCACTTGGCTTAAACAGGTTAGCGCCAAGCTATAACCCTTAAATCCACCCAACCGCGAGGCGTTGGGCGGTCTCGAATATGAGCTGAGGAAGGAGGTAGAGATTGGCAAAGCCGAATATTCGCTGTCCAAACTGCGGCTATGAAGGACCCGGTGGCCTTTGGAAGATGGGGTGTGGGCCTCAGCTCTCGAGGTTTTCCTCTTCCTCTGTTTCATCATCCCATGGATCATCTACAAAGGCTTCACATACTCGAAACTCCAATGTCCGAAGTGCGGCAACACGAAGGTTGTACGCCTGTGATCCCATTTCCAAAAGTTCAACTGATACTAAGCCGCCCAACAACGGCATGCAGCCGATGCTCTTACAGCCGCGCGCGGCTGATGCCGATCGTTAGGCAAAACATTTATGACACTAAGAATATCAAATAATTTCAAGAATTAGAAATATGCAAGGCTTTTTTTGGATACCTGCGCTTTATTTAAGCTTGTAGTTCCAGACTTCAGTGAGCCTAGGACCCAGAACCCGAAAAACTATATTGAATTGGGAATGTCTGCTCATACAGTATCGTAGCCCACTAAATATGCGAAAGACCACGAAAGTCCTTTATAACAGATTCAGAATTATACTTCTTTCGTGTTTTTTCGCGTGTTTCGTGGGCTTAGATAACTTTGATTTTCATTAAATTTGGCGGTGTTTACGGCGCCCACAGATACATAAAAGACGGCGTGCCTGACCTGATAAACGTTTTTAGGTCAATATTGAGAAGATTAATAGAGCCAAAGCTAGAACTGGTGAGTTGTGAGTAAATGTTATTCTTGTAAGTTCCCGGTCTATGATATATGATAACCCGCGCCTTCGTTAGCCCTGATTCTTTCCTGGCTAAATCAATGGCTTCGTCGAGATAGCCGATTTGATCTATAAGCTTGTTTTCCAGCGCCTGCTGGGCAGTATAAATCCTGCCATCGGCTAGAGTCCTGAGTCTTTCAGAAGTTAACTCCTTTCTGTTCTCTGCAATAACCCCTAAAAACCTTTCATACATATTATCCATTACACCTTGAAATATCTTCCGTTCTTCCTCAGACATTGTTTTCAATGGTGAACCCATATCCTTATGTTCACCGCTCTTAATGGATGTGTCTTTTATGCCTACCTTTTGCAAAAGTCCCTCTATGCTGATATTGAGCATAATAACGCCAATGCTGCCAGTAACAGTGGTTGGATGCGCCAAAATCTTATCCGCTGAAACAGCTATGTAATAACCACCGGATGCCCCTAAATCCATAATGCAGGCGATAACCCTAATGCCAGTTTTTCCCTTAAATTGCTCGATTTCATGATAAATCATATCTGAGGCGGTGACCGTTCCACCAGGGCTATTGATACGCAGGATAACGGCTTTAATACGTTTATCCTTTGCCGCCATTTTGAGTTCTTCCTTTATACGGGCAACCATGTCAGGCTCTCCTGAGATACCCGCAATACCACGCTTTTCCTCCTCAGAAATGATACCTGAAATATCTACAATGAGTATCTTATCTTTTCCCTTTCCCATAATCGTTGTTTCTTTGAGTGGTGCAACGGGTGGGACCAGAGAAACGGATATTAAACTACAACCAGAAGAAAATATTAAATAGAGACAGAAAATGTAAACAGAGATATTTGGAAAATGATTATTTTTAGTGTTTTTCATACGAGATAAACCTTTGCTGTGTTTGATTATCTATTCAAGATAAATTAGAGAAAAACAGATTTCGCAGGTTACGCGGATAAATTGCGCTAAAACACGAGGAGTTTATTTGTAAGTTAAAACATCCTTGTGGAGAGTACCCCCCTAATGGCAATTTTCTATAATAACAGGGGCTCAATTCGTCTAGAAAGATAAAGCATGGTAAATATACTTCTACATCCCTCTTAAGTTGTAAATTTGTACACGAAGTGAAAATTTATGTCTGTACTTCTGTCAAATTTACCTCTTCAATTGAAGAATGCTTTCTCCATTTTTTTACGTATATATAAATTATAGGCTGATTTGTCTCGCGGTTTTTCAATGATGTCTTTTTATGCCAGTTGTTGAATTTGTCCTCCCCATCAATTTGAAATATAACTAGGGCGTTGGCAGGTATTCTGGCTGCGAGTTTTTCGTTTTCCATTACATATCTATTAAACTCTGTTGAAACCATTCCCAGGAAATTAGTATAATTACTCATTACCCACTCCTTTCAGAAATTCTTCTTTATACTTTAGCCAATTTTTATTAATATCCCAATCCCCATAAGTTAAAGCACTTTCAAAGTTTAGATTTAACATTTTCTTTGTCTGGTTCCCTTTTATATCATATTTATCCATGTGTGAAAATCCATGAGAACAATCATATCTTACTGCTACCTTCCATTCCCCTTTAACTTTTATTTCCAATTGCACAGTAAAACATATAACCTTATCCTTCTCCGTTTCATGATAATGACGTTTTCTTACTCCATTATCAAAAACAACAGCAAAATTAACTATTCTTGCCATGTAAAATTAGGAAATGTATATAACCACTGTGCTAAGGAGAAAATTTGTTAAAATTATCTAATCGTAGTGTATCGTATACAGTATTAATCCTTTTCCTTTTTATTTGTAAGTTTCCAATCATCTGATTCGGAATGTTTTTCCCGAAGGGCGTTGTTTTCTTTGGACATCTGTTCTTTTTCTATAACTAATGCAGAGCGCATTTGCATTAATTCTTGATTTATGAGCGATAACTCGTTTACCTTTTCCTCAAGTTCCATTACTTTATTGCGATGAATTTCGGTCTCACTTTTTTGATATTCGTATTTGGAGGCTGTGTTGATGGCAAAAAAGAGGCACATCAGGCAGAATAATACAACGCCTATTTTTAAGAATTTTGATGTCCTATGGCTGATTTGATTCACAAACCAATTATTCCATAAAGAATTTTTTAAGTCAAATGCAAACTGGTTTTATACCCAGATAGTTTTGTAATACTAAGTTGCGTTCATACGATCACCCTCCCCTTACCCCTCCCATCAGAGGCTGTGTTATAATTAGTTTTAGATAGCTTAGCTATACAATATATTGTGTTATACGTACTGCTTGAGGCTATATACGACCTGCGAAACACATTACGACACAGCCTCTCAATGAAGGGGGATATTTGTGAGTACTCTCCCCTTGGGGGAGAAGGTTGGGGGATGAGGGGCATCATATATTTTGAATGCAACTTGGTATAAGTGGTAATCAATTCTCAATTTATTTTTCGATTTTCTGGCATTTATCTTGACTGAAATAAATAAATTTGATATGAATTTTAGGATATAATTTATAATTTGTGTAACTTAAGCAGCGGTTTTCTTATAAGCGCAACCGAGACTGCTTTAGCCGTGATGGTTCAACAAGCTCACCATGCTTCGCCCTGAGCCTGTCGAAAGGTCAGATGAACGATTACGCTAAAGGTTTGGAATTCCTAAACATTAAATTTTTAAAAGGGTAAAAAATTAATGACAGAGTTAATCAGCAAGCTTGAACTAAAAAAGATTAATCAATTAATACTAAAGATTCAGCAATTAGCACAAAAAGTTGATATATTCTGCTCTGCGCTTTTGCTTCAGGCATGGAGAAGGATTTATTTTGTTTCAAATAAGAAAGAAGTTTACACCTCTCTAAAAAAACGAAAGGGGAACTGCCTGCGATGCGGCCGGTGCTGCCATGCGTCTTTAAAATGCCAGCACCTTGAATATGATGAAAATGGACTCTCCTTGTGTAAGGTATACGACAGAAAGCCAACCATGTGTTCACTTTATCCTTATAATGAGAATGATTATTTTTATCACCTTAGACCTGCGTGTGGGTACAAGTACTATGACGAATAAATAGTATTTATTAACTATGAAGAAGACGCCGCTTTATGATGCCCACATCGGATACAATGCAAAGATGGTGTCTTTTCATGGTTATTCAATGCCCCTCCAGTACGACAGTATCATTAACGAACATCATTGTGTCCGAAAAAATGCGGGTCTCTTCGA
This sequence comes from Planctomycetes bacterium GWA2_39_15, assembly GCA_001824485.1. Classification (GTDB taxonomy): domain Bacteria; phylum Planctomycetota; class Brocadiia; order Brocadiales; family Brocadiaceae; genus 2-12-FULL-39-13. Next base: position 6,293 of record MHXP01000018.1, read on the forward strand.
CATATCCCACATGGGGAGATTTGAGGTTTCTGGAAATAACACACTCCCATTTATTCAACAAGTCATTACAAACGATGCAGGTCAACTTAAAGATAATCAAGTTCTGTACACACCAATCTGTAACGAACAAGGCGGTATTATTGACGATATCCTTGTCTACAAATGGAATGAAAAACGTTTCACGCTGGTAGTGAATTGTGGTAACAGGGAAAAAGATCATTTATGGTTACAGAAACAGGCGGTCGCTTATCAGCCTTCAGATATAAGGGATTTAACTGATAGCATATCTCTGATCGCATTGCAAGGTCCTCAATCCGTGTGTATGCTTGAAGCTGCATTGGGCAGCAAATTCGATTACATCAAAAAGTTTCGATTTGATGACTTTTTGTGGGATGGCGTACGAATAACAATTTCCAGGACTGGATACACAGGCGAAGACGGTTTCGAGATTTTTGTTGATGCGAAACAAGCCGCCAAACTGTGGAATCTCTTAATGGAAAAGAATAAACAGAATAGCCTGATGCCTATTGGGCTAGGAGCAAGGGATACACTACGATTGGAGGCATGTCTTTTATTGTATGGGAATGATATGGATGAAACAATAAACCCCCTTGAAACAACCATTGACTGGACGGTCAAGTTTGACAAAAACAATTTTTTCGGCAAAGATTCATTGCTTAGGCAGAAGACAAAAGGAATAGAGAGAAAACTGGTTGGGTTTGAGATGATAGATAGGGGTATTCCACGTCATGGCTATCCTGTGTTTAAAGGGAATGAAGCGGTTGGTAATGTTACCAGCGGGTCATTTAGCCCTTCCACGAATAAGAATATTGGTTTGTGTCTTATAAAATCGCAATATGCAAGAATAGGAGAGGAACTTCACATTCAAATTAGAGATAATGGTTATAAGGCACATGTTGTAAAAACCCCATTTTACAAAAGGAAATAACCTGGTGCGGTGTAGATGCAACCAAAAAGATATAAGAGGTGAGCGATAAATAAATTCGAAGCACGAAATCCGAAACCCGAAACAAACTATAATAAGTAAAGTTCATAAATTAAGATTTTAATATTTTGTATTTGTTTCGAATTTCGACATTCGTATTTTGGATTTATAACGAACATTAGACGTTACTAAAAATTTATAAAAAGTTTTTATAGGATGCTACATATGGCGAATATACCAAGTGAACTGCTTTACACAAAGACACATGAGTGGGTGAGGAAAATAAGTTCCAAAGAGGTAATTATGGGTATCACCGACTATGCGCAACAGCAACTGAAAGACATTGTTTTTGTTGAATTGCCGCCCATAGGTAAGGAGTTGAAGGCTGGTGTGCCCTGTGCAGTAGTGGAATCTGTGAAAGCCGCTTATGATATCTACTCTCCAATATCAGGCAAAGTTACCAAAGTTAATCAAAAAATTCAAGAAAAACCACAAGTTGTAAATGAAGATCCTTACGGTGAAGGATGGTTTTTACAAATTGAAATATCCAACCCGAACGAACTCAGCAGTCTGTTAAGCCCTGACCAATATCGGGTTGCCAGCGCATCCTAACATTGAATAAATATTGTTTCCGGAGTGCAATCAAATGAACAAACCTTATTTTAATGCAAAGCAATTCTTCATTATCTTTCCTGTATTCGTTATTCTCACTATTTCAATTCATTCCTTTGCACAAGATTCAAAAAATGCAAGTTTTCAAATTGAATATGCTCGACAGCGAGTGGAAGACCACCCCTACTCCCCTCCTTGCGAAGGAGACAATTTGAAAAATCTTAATATTACCACCCCTTCATCCCCTCCTTCGCAAGGAGGGGAAAGAGGGGTGGTTATAAAGTCCTCATACGGCGCAAGTAATGTTGAACAATTACCTCAAGCCGTTGAAACCCCTTTTGCCAAAACGACTGCAACACCGCACAGGATACCCGGCAATATGCGGTTCCGCCACGAGATGGCTGAGCTTCTTGGGGAAAAGGTCGGACCCGACGATTCTGGTGATGTTTATAATGCAGGTGGGCTTGCAGGTTATTATACCGGTCCAAAGGAACTCTTTCCCGGAAAAGGAAAGTTCGGGCAACTCTATCGCTTTTTGCCTGTAATCAGATGGTACGACCCTGCGTATTACTTTAATCCAGAAAATTTTCATCCCGGCAGTACTGTAAACGGTGAATTTACCAATGAGCAGTGCATTACCTGCCATATGGCGGAAAATCCTGGCATTGTGACTCAATGGAGACAGAGTAAACACGGGACGCCACCCGAAGGGAAAGAAATTGTCGGCTGTGACCGATGTCATGGAAAGAATCATGAGAAGCTTGTGATGCCTACATATACCCTCTGCGGTGAATGTCATGAAAAGCAACTCAAGGGACATCGGGAGGGAGAACGAGGTTCACATGCCCACGCCTATCATCTGGAGTTAGTAGATCAGGGATGTCAGATGGAGAAGCCTGCTGAAGAGACAACCGCCTGTCTTGCCTGCCATGCCATTGCTGAAAATCGGTGTGACGGCTGTCATACTCGACACCGATTTTCTACGGCGGAGGCAAGAAAACCCACCAGTTGTGGTGTGTGCCATTCGGGTCCAGAGCAATATGAGTATGAGATGTACATGCAATCATACCACGGTATGATTTATCAGGGGGAAGGACAAAACTGGGATTGGACAAAACCGCTCAACGCCAAAAACTATGTCGTTCCAACCTGCGCTTACTGTCACATGCAGGATGGAGAACATAACGTTACCAAAAATTCAACGGTTTACACCTACATGGGAACATCACTTGTGGATCGGGGGGCTTACCGGTACAAGGCAACGCGTGATGCATGGGTTAATACGTGTAAAGGTTGCCATTCGCCACGGTTTGCCAGAGACCACCTGGTAGCTATGGACGAGGCAGTCAAACTGAGTTTCACGAAATATCGCGAGGCAATGCTCATTGTGACGGCCTTATATAACGACAACCTGATCGATCCCATGCCCGTTGACCTTGCCCCTGATTCCATGGGTCATAACGTCTTTAGTCTTATGCCTGGAAAAGGAGAAATGAGAAAATATAACGTCTCAAATATCGAGAGACTGACCTACGAAATGCTGGTTGACATCATTGGCGCTATTTTCAAGGCAAAGGCGCACAATGCCTATTACAGTCCGATTTACGGGTACTGGGAATGGGCGCAGGACCGCTGGCTCATCCAGATTAAGGACGAGGCAAGCAAGCTTAAACGCTTCGCCGAAATCGAAGAAAAGCTAGGCATCAAGCACACCGCCTATTCCTTTTGGAAACACGGGGAGTATACGGATATGCTGCTGGGATGGAAGAGGAAGGAATGGGGGAAATAAGGTATTTCGGTACTTTTGTTGAAAGTGACTACAAAGTTTACAGAATCTTTTCTGTATACTTAATAGTTAGGTTCTGAAAAAGGAGGACGTAACCATGAACGATCAAGAACACCATGGAACAAACTCTGGAGTAGTTTTTGGCGAAGCATCATCGCCAATGGTGTTGGCTTCGACTGGCCAACGACTCAGGACGATGTTTCTGGATACATTCTTCTATTTTATCCTTTTTTTTGCTTTCGGGTTGGTAATGGGTTTAGTTGGATTAGGAGACTTAATTGAGGGGAATTTACTCGGAACCATAATTTTTCTTATTTACTATATTCCTCAAGAAGCATTTTCAGGTAGAACACTTGGAAAGCTTATTACAGGGACAAAAGCAGTAAGCGAAGATGGCACTGAATTGACATTTGGCCAAGTATTAGGTAGAACGCTATGCCGTTTCATACCGTTTGAAGCATTCTCATTCTTAGGCGGGAATGGTAGGCCTAGAGGTTGGCATGATAAGATACCAAAGACCAAAGTTATTTCAGTTCGATTAGACAGGGTGCAATCAATGCGACCAACCCCAAAGAAAGAACCCATCACCCTGAAGAAATGTGTAATTACTGTTGTATTTATCCTCTCGATTCCCGCTTTGTATACGATTTGGACTTTAACTGGAGGTGACCCAAGAGGACAATGGGTACTTGTGACTCATGTTACGGACGGCGATACAGTCGGGGTGGGACGGGGTTGGAGATACAAGAAAGTGCGTCTTATCGGTGTTGATACTCCTGAGACGGTTCATCCAGAAAAGCCTGTTGAGTTCTA
>MHXP01000019.1 GCA_001824485.1 Planctomycetes bacterium GWA2_39_15
CATAACGATATTTTTATTGACTCTATAAAAATATTTTGTTATTGGTTTGATAACTATGTTCTTTTATCTATCCATTCATATCCTTTTCATAAAAGGAGGACGACTATGTTAAGATGTATTTTGTCCTTTCTTGTTGCGTTAGCGGCAATCTTCCTCGCAAAGCCAGTTATTGCGGACAGCAAAGACACATTATCTGCTATTTCATGGGAAAAAACCTTTGATGATGCAGTTACAAAGGCAAAAGCAGCAGGGAAACCAATTCTGCTCGACTTTTTCGTACCTACCTGAACAGGTTGTAAAACATTGGGTACCGTGACGTACCCTGATGCTGTAGTAATTAATTACATCAGCAACAATTTCATTCCGTTACAAATCAATGTACAAAACGGCTCAGATCTTCCGGGTAAATACCGAGTATTCTGGACACCGACCATCCTTATTTTAGACTCTGCCGGCAATGAATATTATCGCTTTAATGGTTTTCTACCGCCTGATGAGTTCATTCCACAATTAGAATTCGGCTTGGGTAAAATGTTCCTTGAAAAGCAAAATTATAAAGCAGCCAGCATCCAGTTAAAATCAGTTGTAGATAAATATCCCACGTGTGATATAGCAGCAGAGACTCAATACTGGCTTGGCGTATCTGAATACAAAATTGCTCATAACGTTGATGCATTATTAAATGCGTGGAGAAAACTCAGGAAGGATTATCCCAACAGTATTTGGGCAAAAAAGGTGTCTTATGTAAAAGAATGATTATTATATTGAGCGAAAGACGATACGTTGACAAATCCATTTGTGGCTGTCCAAAAAGTTTTTTGCCTAACTACCAAGCACAAATTTATTGTTGACAATCAAAAAAACTAGTATAAGTTTAATAAATATTTCAAAGTGGAGGACTTAAAAATCAAGAGAATTACGGGCGGCTTAAATATATGTTGATCTATACACTTTGCGACAAAAAGGTATTCTCGGATGAAAATTCTTGGGATTGATCCAGGAACACAAATAGCCGGTTACGGCATCATAGAAAAAACAGGCTCAAGAATAACAGCTGTCGAGTATGGTTCCATCAAAACCGATAAGAAACATAATTTTCCACAACGACTCAAAACAATCCATTCTAAAATTATGGATATTATTTCAAGGCATCAACCCGACCAGATGGCTATTGAAGAGGTTTTTTACGGTAAGAATATAAAGGCAGCAATCAAAATTGGAGAAGGAAGAGGCATTGTCTTTTTATGTGCTGCAAGTGCCGATATTCCTATCGCTGAATATGCGGCAACAGTCATCAAGAAGGCCGTTGTAGGTAATGGCAATGCTCACAAAAGCCAGGTGCAGGAAATGGTAAAAATCATACTTGGCTTGCCCAAAATCCCAGAATCTCAAGACGCTTCGGATGCGCTTGCCATTGCAATTTGCCACAGTCATAATCTTACACACAAACCGGAAAATTCTTGATAAATTATTAAAAGCTCTGCGTTTAGACTTGACACAAAAATCTCTTTTGTTATAATCCACTTTTCTTTTATTTTTATATTATTCTTTTGAAAATATCATAAATTTCTTCAATTAGGCAATACAATAAATAACTAATGGAAAATGCCATACGGAAGGCGAGTGTACTTATAGAAGCTCTTCCATATATACGATCTTTTAAAAATAAGGTTGTTGTAATCAAGTTTGGCGGTGGTGCAATGTCCAATGATGAGGTGCTGACAAATGTGCTTCAAGACATTGTGTTCATGAAAACAGTCGGTATTATGCCTATATTAGTTCATGGCGGAGGTCCGCACATCAGCCATGAAATGGAAAAGAAGGGATTAACTCCAAAGTTTGTTGAGGGACATCGCATAACAGACCGTGAGACCCTGGAAATAGCAAAAGATGTTTTAATCAATCAGATCAGCGCTTCCATAGTGAAAAAGATTTCCTGCCTGGGTAGTGAGGCTGCGTGTATCTGGGAAAATGGGTACTGCCCGATAATCGCAGAGAAACATTATATTGAAACAAAATCGGATAATGGCAAGGTAAAAAAATTGGATATTGGTTTTGTTGGCAAGGTAATTTCGATTGATAAAGATAGATTTTTAAGCTTATGCAAGACATGTACGATTCCCGTTGTTCCTCCTATTGCAAAAGGAGTTAACGGAGACGTTTATAACGTCAATGCAGACAATGTAGCAGCGTTTATTGCAAAGGCGCTTGGTGCAGAAAAGCTCGTTTTTCTTTCAAATACACACGGCATCATGACCAGACCTAATGACGAAACCTCTTTCGCTTCCACATTACATGAAGATGAAGTTCACGCACTCATTGACAAAAAAATAATCAGCGGCGGTATGCTCCCTAAGGCATTATCGTGTATTTCTGCAGTTAAGGCAGGGGTAAAGAAGGCACATATTATAAATGGACAAATCCCCCATGCGCTCTTATTGGAAATTTTTACTGAAAAAGGGATCGGGACACAAATTGTGGTGTAAAAGTATACATAATTTATGCGAAAGAAAATGCATTCTGATTTTCGTCATTTTAGCGTTAACAATTTTTTCTGCTTTGTCCTGTATAGATTATTTGTATAATTTTGGGGGTTGAAATAAATTAATAATTTCAATCCCCTTTTCATTTTTAAAAATTAAATATGAATACCAAAGAGATTAAGGAAATATACGACCGCTATGTCATACCGAATTATATCAGAAATCCTATTTTACTGGTAAAAGGATGCGGCGTGGATGTGTGGGATGCAGAAGGCAAGCGCTATCTTGACCTGTTTTCAGGCTGGGCAGTGAGCCTTTTAGGACACTGTCATCCCAATGTTGTTACTGCCATTCAAAACCAGGCTGCAAAACTCCAGCACGCCCCTAATATTTACTATACTGAACCACAAGGATTGCTGGCAAAATATATATCCGAAAAGTCCTTTGGCGGACAATGTTTCTTCTGCAATAGTGGCGCTGAGGCAAACGAAGCTGCAATTAAACTTGCACGCATCCATAACTCAAATTCAGGTAAATATAAAATAATTACCTTTTCAGATTCGTTCCATGGTCGTACGATTGCCACTGTCACGGCAACAGCTCAACCAAAATATCATAAAGGATTTGCACCGCTTCTTGACGGATTTTCCTATGTCCCATTTAACGATTTGGAAGCGCTAAAAAAAGTGATAGACGACAAGACTTGCGCCATCATGCTTGAGCCTGTTCAAGGAGAAGGAGGAATTAACATTGCAACCAAAGAATTCCTGCACGGTATCAGAAAACTCTGTGACGAGAAAGGATTGTTGCTTATTCTCGACGAGGTACAATGCGGCATGGGTAGAACTGGAAAGTATTTTGCCTATCAGCATTACGATATTGAACCAGATATTATGACACTGGCAAAGGCGCTTGGTGGTGGCGTGGCAATTGGAGCCATGACAGCCAAAAAAGAAATTGCAAAAAGCCTTGTCCCAGGCAGCCATGCCTCTACATTCGGAGGAAATCCATTGGCGTGTGCCGCCGGAGTGGCAGTGTTTGAAACAATTGAAAAAGAAAACTTGCTCGACGATGTCAAAAAAATTGGAAAGTATTCCACAGAGCAATTAAAATTATTGCAAAAGACTTATAAGGTTATAAAAGAGGTGCGCGGCATAGGTCTCATGATCGGGATTGAACTAAATATGAACGGGGCTGAGATCATCAAAAATTGTATCCAGGCTGGACTATTTTTGAACTGTACGCATGACACAGTTATTCGGTTTATGCCTCCTCTCAATGTTAAAAAAGAACACATTGACGAGGGACTAAACATTTTTAAATCTGTCCTTTCTAAACCTTAATTTATGAGAGAATAGCTATGAAATGTAAGGATTTAATTTCAGTTTCAGACCTTTCACAACCTGACATTGAAGAAATATTTAATGTCACAAGGGAACTCAAGGAATGGCACAACAAGGGATATGATGAAAAATGCCTGGGCGGAAAAATACTGGGAATGATTTTTGAAAAGAGCTCCATGCGTACACGCGTTTCCTTTGAAGTGGCGATGGTGCAGCTTGGCGGTTATGCCATCTACCTGACCCAGAGCGACATAAACCTGGGCAAGAGGGAAGCTGTAAAAGACGGCGCAAGGGTGCTGTCGCGCTATGTAAATGGGATTGCTATCCGCACTTTTGGACAGGAGACAATTCAAGAACTGGCAAGATATGCCACAGTGCCAGTTATTAATGCCCTATCAGATTACCTGCATCCATGTCAGGCGCTTACCGATATATATACTATCAAAGAAAAATTCGGTACCTATACAAATATTAAAATAGCTTTTGTAGGGGATGGGAATAACGTTGCGCGGTCCCTGGCTCAAATTTGTGCAAAACTGGGTATTCACTTCCACATTGCCTCACCAAAGGGATATGAACTAACGCCTGATTTTGTTTCCAAAACGAAACAAATGACAGATGGAAATGATCTGATTCATCTGTATCAAGACCCAAAAGAAGCTGCCGAAAAGGCAAACGTGCTTTATACGGACACATGGGTTAGCATGGGACAAGAGGTAGAGGAAGAGGTACGCAAACAGGCTTTCAGTAACTTTCAAATCAACAGCGATCTTTTGAAATTAGCAAAAGACGACGTCAAAGTAATGCACTGCCTGCCCGCCCACCGTGGAGAAGAAATAACGGATGAAGTCCTTGACGGTCCACATTCTATCGTATATGATCAGGCCGAAAACAGACTCCATGTAGAAAAAGCGCTTCTAAAACTCCTGTTGCGTAAGTAAAAATAACAATTCACCGCAGAGACGCAAAGAACGCAGTGGAAGATATAAAGTATTAAAAGATGGAATAAAGAAAGATCGTCAAAATAGTCAAGACGCAAGTGACAAGGATAGAGGGCGTTTATTTTCTGAGCCCTGCCACTTCTCCGGTCATGAGAGCTTTGTGTTCCTTGTGCCTTTGTGGTAAATTAAAACATCTAATAAAACTATGAGAGTTGACAATCGCAAATCCGACGAGTTACGCCCACTAATCATTAAAAGGCATTTCACTAAATATGCCCCTGGCTCCGTGCTCGTTGAGACAGGCAACACCAAGGTCATTTGCACAGCATCTATAGAAGAAAGTGTGCCGCCTCACGTAAAAAATACGGGTGAAGGATGGATTACTGCAGAATATTCCATGTTGCCAAGTTCTACGCCCACAAGAGCTCCGAGGGAATCAACTAAAGGGAAAGTATCTGGCAGAACCCATGAAATTCAAAGGCTCATTGGCCGTTCAATGCGTTCCATCATTGATCTTGCCTTGTTAAAGGAACGGACAATCTGGATTGATTGTGATGTTATCCAGGCAGATGGCGGCACACGCACCGCTGCCATCACGGGAAGTTATGTGGCTTTGATGGACGCTATACAGTTACTAAAGAGTAAAGACATGATAAAAGAAAACCCCGTATTGAATAGCATTGCCGCCGTAAGTGTTGGGATTGTAAATGGCGTGGTGTTGTTAGACCTCTGTTATGCAGAGGATGCTGCCGCACAGGTAGACATGAATATTGTAATGACAGGCGATGGGAAATTCATTGAAATACAGGGCACGGGGGAGGAATATACATTCAATGACAATCAGTTGGCAGATATGCTGAGGATGGCAAAAAAAGGTATTATTGAAATCACAGAAATCCAGAAAAAGGCATTGGAAATTACAGCTTGATAGAAGTTGCGAAGTTGAGAGGCTGAGAACTTAAGAAATTCGGATATTCTCAATTTCCCATCTTCATAACTTCCAATTAATAATTTCTCTGTGCCTCAGTGTCTCTGTGGTTGATTGTGATTGTTTTTCAAAATTTGATTCAAGAAATAAAATATGGATTCGATAGTAAAAACGACTCACATAAAAACCATTGTCGTTGCTACCCAAAACGAGAAAAAAAGAAGGGAAATGCTGGAAATTCTTAAAGACGTTCCGGGTATTTTGCTCAAAGGCGTTGAGGATTTTCCCTTTTTGCCAGAGGTAGAAGAAAACGGAAATTCTTTTCTGGAAAATGCTATAAAAAAGGCATCCATTCTGGCAAATGTTTGCAATACATGGGCAGTAGCAGACGATTCGGGACTTGAAATTGATATCCTGAATGGACGCCCAGGCGTCTATTCGTCCAGATATGCAGGTCTGAATGCAAGTGATGAAAAGAATATTGAAAAGGTATTATCGGAATTAAGGGGGGTACCTAGGGAAGTGCGTACTGCGAGGTTTATTTGCTCCATTGCCCTTGCCAGCCCGCACAATCTGTTCTTTGTGGTAGAAGGCAGTTGTAAAGGGTTAATTACTGAAAAACCAATGGGAACCGGCGGATTTGGATACGACCCCATCTTTCTTGTCCCTGATTACAATCAAACCTTTGCAGAATTAGATTCATCATTCAAGAACAGGAGCAGCCATCGTGGCAAGGCGTTGAATCTGTTTAAGGAAAGGATAATTCCGTTGGTTCAGAGATTTTGAGGTTGTTTTACCATAGAATACGCACAGAAGTCAGAGAAAAAGACCAGAAGATGGGAAATTGAGAAACGTAACTTCTCAACCTCACAACCTCTTAACTGGTCTGTAGCTTCCATGTTCTCCATAGTGAATTGACGGTTACGTATTTCATTTTTTTATTGACTCTCTACTCTGAACTTCATTCCAATACTGATCAACCATCTCTTGAATTTTTTTAAAAATCTCTTCCTGCCTCACTGGTTTAAAGAGGTGCGCAAACCTTCCCTGTTCCTTTAAATATTCTTCAACGGGCTTAAATTTCCCCGGAACGACCGTATGTTTTACATCACCATAAATTGCCTCTTTCAACGCCCAGATACCTGTATCAACTGCTAACTTTGCAAACCTGACGGAATGGGATGGATCTGTTGACCATCCGGGCGGGCATGGGGAAAGGTTTATGAAGAGTTTTGGACCTTTGTACTGTTCCGCCTTTTTAAATTTGTTGACTAAATCAACCGGATGTGCCGGAGAGGTGGTAGCAATGTATGGGGGATTGTGGCTTCTCCATATTTCAAAGAGATTCTTTTTTGAGAGTTCTGCTCCTGTTTGATTTATCCGCCCTGCTGGCGTCGTTCCAGTCTTTGATGCAAAGGGCGTTGCTCCCGACCACTGAAACCCTGTGTTTCCGTAAGCCTCATTATCGGAACAGATGTAATAGAAATCAAGATTACGATGCAAAGCGCCGGATGTGGATGAAAGGCCTATGTCGTAAGCAGCCCCATCACCTGTCAGCACAACCACCTTCAAATCTTCTTCGGGGCTAAGCCTTCCCTTTCTTATTAATATGTCTAGGGCATCTCTTACTCCCTGTGCCCCTGCAGGAGCACATGCCATTGCTGTATAAAGCCATGAATTCTTAAAGGGTGTGAATGGGTAAATAGAAAGCAGGGTAAAACAACCTGCGGCATTCACAATAATAGTCTTTTCACCTAAGACCTTTAAACAATGCCTTAATGTCAAAAGCCCCCCGCATCCGGCACAAGCTGGAGTTCCAGGAAAGAGGTTTTCGTCAGTGGAAATGTCCTTTATAGATTTTATAGGCAGTAGTTCTGGCATGATAAATTATGCATTAATACAAAAGGTAAAGTACAATTTTTCGCTTTTTAATTTTACTAAAGTTGGTATCTTTTCGCAAGTAACATTAGGGTTTAGTGTTTTTTCAAGCACTATTGACAATACGTAATAAGATTGTAGAATTGGGTTTTTATTACTATTTCAGCTACTATTGAAATAACAACATATTGTAAAACTTTGAATTTTTTGATAAAAACAACATCGACTTTTATGGTGAACAGATTATAACCCCTTATCCAAAAACAGGTATGAGAGACATCTTAATCAAAGAAGGACTCGTTACAAATACCAGCGATTACAGCAAGTACAATGGCTTTTGGGCAAATGTCAGGACAAAGTACCTTTCGTCGGAAGACTTGCAATTCTTACGCTGGAAATACAGGAGGAAGTACTCCACGTTTTTAAAAACAACACCTGTGTTTAAGGCTAATTTTCAGTTTGTTGACTTAATTAGAAAATTAATATTGAGACCTTACTACCGCATCTAAAATTTTATTACTTCAATTGGAAAGACAGGGCATGATATCTTCAGAAAAGACATACAGAGATTAGCCGAAATGAACAATTTTTTTGGTAACAATTAAATACATTAAAACCACACGGAAGCACAGAGTCACAGCGGTTGCGATATATCTAAACCTCTGCGCTTCTTTGGTTGATTACTTATGAATATCCTCTTAATGTCTATGCCAGACTGCGCTCCCCACTTTAATGCAAGGCGCTGGAAGCCGCCTAACCTTGCCATTTCATCAATAGCCGGCAATATCGAAGGTCATAACGTTTACATAGCCGATCTTATCTTACGGAGAGACCGGGTCGCAGAAACAGTCAAGGAATTGATCGCAAAATATCAACCCGACGTTGTGGGACTCACTGCAATGAGCTTTCAATTCGCTACAGCCAGGAAAATAGCCAGTATCATAAAAAGTCTCAACAAAAACATCAAAATCGTGCTAGGCGGCTACCATACCACTGTGATGTATGATGAAGTATGCAAAAGTGATGAGGCTGACCCATTTGACTTTTTCGTCCGAGGTGAGGGAGACTTGTGCTTTAATGAATTATTGGAGTCCATAAACGGTAAGAAACCCATAGAAAGTGTTCTCGGCGTTTCTTTTCGGAATGACGGGCGTTTCATCCACAATTCCCAACGGCCTTTGGAAGACCTGGCCAAAATAAAAATACCAGACCGTTCCAGACGGATATGGAAAGGGTATCAATATTACGGTTTTACACTCGACATTGTGGAATCCTCCCGTGGATGCGTCATGCCCTGCAATTTTTGCAGTATAGACAAGATGTACGGCAAGAGTTTTAGGAGATTCAGTATTGAAAGAATACTTGCGGATATTGCCAATGCCAAACAGCAAGGCGCAAACTTCATCATCTTCTCAGATGACAATTTTACTTTAGACGTCAAAGGATTCGAGTCCCTCTGTGACGCCATAGCCGAGGCAGGACATAATGATATCCGATATATCATCCAGGCAAGCAGTACGGGTATCGCTTCCTCCGATACCCTTGCTAAAAAGATGGCCAGGGCAGGCTTTCGGATCGTCTTCCTCGGCATC
>MHXP01000020.1 GCA_001824485.1 Planctomycetes bacterium GWA2_39_15
ATTTAAAGCATATAAAAATTCGCAGTATGCTGTAGCGCTTAATTCCTGTACTGCTGCAATTCATCTCAGTATATTGGCTGCGGGAATAGGCCCTGGTGACGAAGTAATTACTACGCCGATGACTTTTTGTTCTACTGTTAATACCATTATTCACAGCGGTGCTACTCCCGTTTTGGCGGATTGCGATAAGACCACTCAATGTATTGATCCACAATCGATTAGGGCGAAAATTACTCCCAGAACAAAAGCAATTCTTCCTGTTCATTTTGCTGGAAACGCTTGCGATATGTCAGCTATTATGGGAATTGCCAATGAGTTTCAACTGAAAGTAATTGAAGACTGTGCCCATGCTATAGAAACTACTTATAAAGGGCAACACGTTGGAACCTTTGGAGATTTTGGTTGTTTCAGTTTTTATGTGACGAAAAATTTAGTTACCGGTGAGGGTGGAATGGTCGTTGCGAAGCACAAAAAAGATTCAGACAGAATAAAAGTCTTAGCTTTGCATGGAATGTCGGCAGATGCTTGGAAAAGATTCAGTGATGAAGGATACAAACATTATCAGGTAATTTATCCTGGTTATAAATATAATATGATGGACCTTCAGGCAGCTATAGGAATTCACCAATTAAAGAGGATTGATAAAAATTGGCAGAAAAGAAAAAATATCTGGGAGAAATATAACGAGGCTTTTGCTGATCTTAATATTACACTGCCCTCAGATCGTGTTCCGGAAATAAAGCACGCTTATCATCTCTATACAATATTAGTGGATGAAACAAAAACTGGCATTTCACGAGATGAATTTTTAAAAGCTATGACAGCAGAAAATATAGGAATAGGTGTTCATTACAGAAGCATTCCAACCCATAAATATTATCAGCAAGCCTTTAATTGGAAGCCGGAGGATTATCCGAATAGTTTTTATATCGGAGAACGAACGGTAAGCTTACCGCTCTCGGCAAAGCTTACCGATGATGATGTTAATAATGTTATTCATGCTGTAAGGAAGATTCTGTCCAGAAAGATTCTCATGAAATAATGCTGATTGCAACTCCAATATCTCAATTATTTAAACTAGAGCCGGAAATCCAAAAGATAATTGATGCCTCAGATTGTTTTGAATGTAGAGACGCATCCTTCGAATCGACCATATCTAAACAAAGAATATACCATTCCGATTTTGAGCTCATTCATACATGGACGGAGAAAGAGAAAAAAATGTTGTCTTCCGTTCAGTCTACAAAAGAAGAATTAGAATTGATCAGTTTTCACGTTGCTTCATGTTATAGCAGGCCAGCGATAATAGATGGCATCTTTCAACCAGAGGGGATTGAATATTCAAGAGAAGATATGATTGCCAATGCCAGAGAAAACATAAGAACTGTCAGGGACATCTTTGGAAACAACATTGAAATTGCAGTTGAAAACAATAATTATTATCCAACTCCGGTTTATAAGACCGTAACAGATAGCGGTTTTCTATCGACGATAGTCAATGAAAATAATATTGCATTTTTATTTGATATAGCTCATGCAAAGGTAACTGCACATAACAGAAATATTTGTTTTGATGAGTATACGGAAGGACTACCTCTCAACAGATGCGTTCAATTACACATCAGTGAATTTGGCATTAACTCCAGGGGGATTGCTTACGATGTACATGAGGAACCAGGTAGAGAATTATATGCCTGTATAAAAAATTTACTCTCTCGTTACAAAAAGATAAAATATGTAACGGTAGAATATTATAAATCTATTGACAGGCTTCTTTTTATCATCAGTCAAATAAAAGAAATAGTGATTAGTCTGTGAACGGGGATTTTTTGAAAAAATTATATCATTTAGAAGGAAAATCAGTCTTGATAACAGGTGCAGCCGGACAGATTGGCAGAGAGTTATGCAGGGCATATCTTGAATGTGGTGTCAGGGTTTTTGCGACAGATGTAGACATGAATAGAATGAAAGAAAGGCTTGGCAAACTGAACAACGATACTTCTCCAGATATGGTATTTTTCGAGATGGATGTAAGCAAAAAAAAATCTGTAATTAAAACCTTTGACAATATCTTTTCGACGTACGGCCAAATCGAGATTTTAATTAACAATGCTGGTGTCAGCTGCTTTGAGCCATTTGAGGACCGACCCGAAGAATCTTTTGATTGGGTTATGGACGTGAACTTAAAAGGTACATTTTTTGGTATTCAATCATATGTTAATCTTTTTGATAAATATAAAATGAAGAAAGGTGCAATTGTTAATATCGCCTCCTTCTATGGAATTATAAGTCCAGATTTTAGAATTTATACAGATTGTAACCGTAAAAACTCTGAAATTTATGGGGCGACAAAAGCAGGCATTATTCAGATGACAAAATATTTTGGAGTTCATCTTGCAGATAGAAACATACGGGTAAACGCAGTATCGCCTGGCGGTATTTACAACCCAGATAATCCTCAGGGGGAAGATTTTATAAGGAATTATTCACTTAGGTGTCCTATGAAAAGAATGGCTAATGATAAAGAACTCTTAGGAGCTATCATTTATCTTTCAAGCGATGCCGCAAGTTATACCACTGGACAAAATATTATAGTTGATGGAGGCATGAGCTGTTGGTAAGCCACTCTATACAAAGAAGGATGAGGGTTTTATAATGAAGAATTTGAAAAAATACGGTTTTTCAACAGACAATAAAGTATACGTTATAGCTGAAATAGGTTTAAATCATGGAGGAGATATAAATACAGCCAAGCAATTGATAGATTCAGCCTCCAGAACAGGTGTTGATGCTGTAAAATTTCAAACGTATCTTACCGAAAAAAGAGTACCGAAAAATTCACCTATTTTTGACATTCTCAAAAAATGTGAATTGCCATTTGAAGCGTTTAAAGAGCTAAAAGATTACACAGAGACATATAATATTGAATTTTTCTCAACCCCCTTTGACGAAGAAAGTGTTGATTTTCTTGAAAGTATAAATTGTGCTCTTTATAAAGTTGCTTCATTTGATGTGGTAAACTATAAACTGTTATCTAAAATTGCGGATACAAAAAAGACAATTATAATGTCAGTAGGAATGGCTAATTTATCTGAAATAGAAGAGGCTTTTAAAATTTTGAATAATAAAACAAAAAAACTTGCAATTTTACACTGTATTTCAGCTTACCCTACAAGAGAAGAAGATGCAAATCTATCGGCTGTTTATACTTTAAAAGAAAAGTTTGATTGTGTTATTGGCCAATCAGACCATACAAACGGTATAGTTGTGCCATTATATGCAGTAGCAACAGGATCTCAAATCATAGAGAAACATTATAAAATTGATGAAAATATGAATTGTGTAGATGCACCTGTGTCAATTTCAGAAGAACAGATGAAAGAATTAATTGGAAAAATTAGAAAATTGGAAAAGATTTTGGGTGGTGGTGAATTGGGTATAAAAGAGGCAGAAGTTGGATGTAAGATCTTTAGGAGAAATAATAAAATATAGTGAATAAACTTTTTATATTTCAAGATAATATAGATAAAGATTACCGCAAAGAATTAGAGTATGCTTATAAGCTATGTAAAAATAGTTCCCATAAGGTAGAAATAGGGAATCTTACCGTTGATTATCTGGTTGATAATTCAATAGAAGTGGTTATTTCAAACGGATTACCAAAAGATTGGCTTTTCATTCTAAAAGGGCTGAATATTGTTACGGTGACTTTGGATAAAATAGAAAAATATCTCGACTTGGTTGATATAGTCATAGATTTTAAAAGTCAGGATAGCAACAAATATTTTACTGGAGAGATATACTCAGTATGTAAAAATAAAGATTTTGTATTTGATGAAATAGTAAATCTGATTACAAAGCTTGATTGGGACACAAATTTCTGGGGTTTTCCTGTTGCATATTTAAGTTCGAAATATTTAACAGATAATATCTTGTTGAGAATCGAAAAGGTTATAAAAAGAGATAACATAAAACTTATAGAATATTTATGCAATTGTCATGATAGTAAAAGTGTAAAGTTTGCTGAAAAAAATGGGTTCCATTTTACTGACATTAGGTTATCGTTTGAGAAACCTTTGAATGAAAAATATGATTTTAAACTGCCCAATAATATTACATTTGATAGAGCGAAAAACAGTGATATTCAAGAACTAAGAGAGTTTAGTAAAGATTTATATAAGGATAGCAGATATTTTTTTGATGATAATTTTGAGAGAGAGAAAGTGTCTGAATTTTATCAAACATGGATAGAAAGAGCGGTTTTAGGGCAATTTGATGACGCGTGTTATTGTTTGTACGACAATGGTACTCCTTTTGGGTTTTGCACAATAAAATATAATGTTTTAAATACTGCTAATATAGGACTATTTGGTTTGTCAAAAAAGTATCAAGGAAAAGGACTAGCCAAGACACTTTTATATTTAATATTTAATATGTTAAGTGAGAAGAACGTTCATACTGTATTTGTGGTTACACAAGGAAGGAATTATGCAGCACAGAAACTTTACCAAGGTGTAGGGTTTAGCACAAAAACGACCGAATTGTGGTACCACAAGTGGCTGTAAAAGTGTAAGGAGAGATTAAATATGAATTCTGGTTTGGAATTATGGCAACGAGCAAAGATGTCTATTCCCGGAGGGAACGGTCTTTTATCAAAAAGACCCGAAAGGTATGCACCGGATATCTGGCCTACATATTTCAGCAGGGCAAAGGGTGTAGAAATTTGGGATTTAGACGGCAACAGATATATTGATATGGCTCAAATGGGCATTGGAACAGCCATTCTTGGATATTGTGATAATGACATAAATACCGCAGTGAAAAGTGCCATTGATAATGGTGTTAATACTACTCTCAATGCACCGGAAGAGGTCTATTTAGCTGAAAAGCTATTAGAATTAAATCCTTTTGCTGGAGGCGTTAAATTTGCCAGGTGTGGGGGAGAATCAATGGCAATTGCAGTGAGAATTGCAAGGGCCTATAGCGGTAGAGATAAAATTGCATTTAGTGGATACCATGGTTGGACTGATTGGTATCTGGCTGCAAATTTGAACGGCGAAAGTAACTTAAGGGATCATTTATTGCCGGGACTTAAACCCAAAGGTGTTCCATATGGATTAAAAAATACTGTTTTTCCATTTAAATACAACAATGTTGGAGAACTTAGAGAAATAGTGAAAAGAGAGGACATTGGCGTTATTGCGATCGAGGGAGCAAGATATGATTTTCCCACAAAAGAGTTTTTGGACAATATTCAAAGAATTGCGGAAGAAAAAGAAATAGTAGTAATCGCAGATGAAATAACTTCGGGTTGGAGGATGACAGATGGAGGCATTTATAAGTTAACGGGGTTTAAACCTGATATTGTGGTTTATGGTAAGTCAATGGGTAATGGTTTTGCAATATCTGCAATTGTAGGTAAAAAGGAAGTCATGAATGAAGCCCAGGAGACCTTTATCAGTAGTACCTTCTGGACAGAGAGGGTCGGATTCGTAGCAGCTTTAAAGACAATAGAGAAATTAACAAAAAATAAAGTATGGGAACATTTAAATAAAATTGGGGACATTATAGGAAAAGGCTGGGAACGATTAGCGGGTAAATATGGCTTAAAACTGCATGTTACTGATTTTAAACCGCTAATAACATTTAAATTTGAGTACGATGATAGAAATTCAGCATTATATACCTTGTTTACTCAGGAAATGTTGAAGAAGGGGTATCTCGTAACAAATAGTGTTTATGTTACATATGCTCATAACGAAGATATTATAAAAGAATATTTAAAGAATGTTGAAGGGGTATTTAAGCTAATTGCAGATGCGATCTGGCATGATAATATTCCAGAAAAACTTGAAACTTCCATTAGGGATGAAGGATTTAAGAGGCTTAATTGAGAAATCATAATGATAGCTGGCATAATACAGGCAAGAATGGGGTCAAATAGATTACCAGGAAAAGTTCTAAAGGATATTAATGGATATCCCATGCTCTCTTACATGATAGAACGGGTATCGGCTGCAAAAAGTATTGATAGCTTGATAGTTGCCACAAGTGTTGATTCATCGGACGATCCAATCGTTGAGTTTTGTAAAAACAGCAAAATACTTTATTACCGGGGGAGTCTCGAAGATGTATTAGATCGATATTATCAAACAGCGAAAAAGTTAGAGTGTGATGTAATTGTGCGGATGACTGCAGATTGCCCTCTTTTAGACCCGCGGGTTATTGATACAATTGTTGAAGTATATAAAAACTATACATATGATTATGTGGCAAATACCTCTCCCCCTGACCGCTTTACTTTTCCCGAGGGAATGGATGTTGAGGTTTTCTCCTTTAAGATATTAGAAAAAGCGTGGCTGGAAGCTAAGAAACCTTCAGAACGTGAACATGTTACCTTTTATTTTTGGCAGAATCCTCAAATATTTTCAACCTTTCGATATGACCTGAGTAAAGATTTATCAGGTTATCGATTGACGGTAGATTATCCTGAAGATTTTGAAGTGATAAAATTACTGATTACAAAACTCTATTCCAGAAATCATTTGTGTACATTGGAGAATATCGTTCAATTTCTGGATGAGCATCCTGAAACGAAAAATTTGAATGCGGATATTAAACCGAATGAAGGATGGAAATCTTCTTTTATAAAAGATAAGGAAGCGGGGTATTAGTATGAAGATGGCAAGTATTTTTAAAGGATGATTTTTACAAGATTTGAATACAAAGTATATCTTTGCAAAATTCTTGGCACTAAATAGAGTAACAATGATTATACCGAATAGAAGTGAGGGAAGATATCATGAGATATTGTAGTAAATGTATGTTGCCTGAAACTCATGAAACGATTGAATTTGATGAGCAAGGGAAATGCAATATATGTCGTCAGCATGAATTTAAAAAAACCAAAATAAACTGGGAACAAAAAAGGGAAGACTTCGAAAAACTGCTTGAACAGTACAGGGGTAAATATTCTTATGATTGCATTGTTCCTTTTAGTGGTGGGAAAGATAGTGCTTATACATTGTGGAGGCTTGTTAAGACATTTAAACTGAAATGTCTCGTTATTTCTTTTGACCATGGATTTATGCGACCGAAAGTAATTCAGAATCGTACTCGAATGTTCAGAATACTTGGAGTTGATAGTATTATTTTTACTCCTAACTGGCATATTGTCAGAAAGCTTATGCTGGAAGCCATATTGAGAAAAGGTGATTTTTGTTGGCATTGCCATACTGGAATTTTTTCTTATCCAATGCAAATGGCAATTAAATTAAAAGTTCCCTTAGTTATATGGGGTGAACCACAGGCAGAATATACAGCATATTATTCATACGAAGATACTCTCCATGAGGCAGAAGAAGTTGATGAAAATCGTTTTAATCGTTTTGTCAACCTTGGAATTACTGCAGAAGACATGATTGGAATGCTCAATGACCAATCGATTGATCCAAGAGACTTGGAACCTTTCACCTATCCAAAATTAAGAGACTTGAAAGCCATTAAATATAGATCTGTATGCTTGGGTAGCTATATCCCTTGGGATGTTAAAAGGCAAGTTGAGATTATTAAGAGAGAACTTGGTTGGGAGGAGGATTGTAATGTCGGCATTCCACCACAATACGGATATGAAAAGGTTGAATGTCAAATGCAAGGAATCCGGGACTATTTACGATTTATTAAAAGAGGATATGGAAGAACGGCACATCTTACCACCCTTGATATTAGAAACGATCGACTTAGCCGTGAGGAGGCAATTGAATTAGTTCAGAAGTATGATGGGAAAAGGCCTTATAGCTTACCATTTTTCCTGGAATTACTTGGATTGACTGAAGAAGAGTTTAATAAAATAGCAGTTTCACATCTTATTCCTCCGCATAAGTGGGAGCCAAAAACCTCGGTAACAGGTCCGAAATTACACGATCAGGATAAATGGGATAAAACAAATCCTCTTGAACGAGAGTATACTCAAAAGAAACTTAAAGAAGCTAACATTATTTAGAAAATATTATCGCATAGTGTTTTTGCAAGGTGTTGAATATGGCTAAACAAATAGGTCCTATCAATTACAAAAAATATTTATCAGAAAAAAGGTCTTGTATTATATGTAATAGTAATAATTTTCGGCTTTGGGGTAAAGCAGATATATTTGATGTTGTGCAATGTATAAACTGCGGTTTAGTATTTGTTAACCCTTGCTTGAATGAAGAAGGACTGGGATTGGTATATTTAAATCATCATAATAAACGCATTAAAGATATAGAAGAATGTGACAAGAGAGAGGAAATGTATCAGATCGATAGGGACTTCCTTTTGGAAATTATTGATGAGGGGAAAATCCTAGATATTGGTTGCGGTGGAGGTTTTTTTCTCGGTAAATTTAATTCAAAAAAATGGAAAAGATACGGACTAGAAATTGATAAAGATACCACATCATATGCTAAAGAAAATTTTGATACAGATGTTTATTTATGGGATTCAAAAACAATACCATTTGAGGATAACCTTTTTAATGTTGTTGTTTTTAGGGGGTCTTTTGAGCATATGATAAATCCTCATTTAGTTGCCGTAGAAGTCAAACGAGTTTTAAAGTCAAACGGCTATTTTTATATATGTGCTACACCAAATGTTGAATCATTTTGTGCGAAGATATATAGGGAAAAATGGAATCAGTTTGATGCCAAAGAACACATTTTTATGTTCTCACTTAAGACTCTCAAAAAAATAGTAGAACCTTTAGGTTTTAAAACGGCAAAGACAGCTTATTTTTACGAGGAAACACCTTACTGTTCTATTGAGAATGATATAGCTCAAGTTATAAAAGATTATCAATTATATAAAGAGGGTAAACAAGGATTAATGAATATTTCCCCTCCTTTTTGGGGGAACATGCTAAATGTAATTTTTAAGAAGACATCTGCGTGATATTTTTGAAGAAAACGTTGAATTTTTTCTTATGTGGAGTTTAATTTCCTTATTCAATGAAAACTTTTGAGAGAGAAAAAATAAAAGATCGGAATGAAAAGCTTGCAAGTCTCTAGAAACTTTTTAAATAAATCCAGGAACTGAAGTTGTTGGTAGGTATATTAGATTTGGAAATGGGTAACCTAAGATCAGTATTTAATGCCTTTTATACTTTGGGTTATGAAGTAGAAATAATAAAAGATATTGCTCAGTTTGATCATATATCTCATTTAGTAATTCCCGGTGTCGGCTCTTACCACAAAGCTGTCTATCATCTTGATGGGAAAAATTTTAGGTCTCCTATCCGTAAATTCGCCGAGAGAGGTAAGCCTTTATTAGGGATATGTTTAGGAATGCATCTTCTGTCTGAATATGGGGAAGAAGGCGGTCGGAATCAGGGGTTGGGATTAATAGGGGGGTATGTAACCAAGTTAGCCTCTACTCCAAATTTTCCTATTCCGCATGTAGGATGGAATACTATCAAATTTAGAGAACACCACCCCGTATTTGAAGGAGTAAAATATGGTATTGATTGTTATTTTGTGCATTCATACCACTTTGTTTGCGACAATCAAAAATATATATACGGAACAACAGATTATGGAAAAGAATTCGTTTCCATTATTGTGGGAAAAAATGTAATTGGTTTTCAATTTCACCCTGAAAAAAGTCAGTCTAATGGACTCAAATTGCTTGAAAATTTTTGTAACTGGGACGGGGTATGCTAAAGAAAAGAATTATCCCTGTACAGTTGCTGATTAATAACCGGTTAGTAAAAACAATAAAATTTGGGAATTATCGCGATGTGGGCAATCCGGTAACGAGTTCGAAAATCTATAGTGCCAGTGATGCCGACGAACTCATTTTTTTAAACATTAATCGAGACTATCGAACAGTAGAGCAATTATTAACCTTGATTGAAAAAGTTTCTGAGGTGTGCTTTATGCCGCTTTCGCTTGGAGGAGGTATAAAAACTCTAAAAGATGCTGAGCAATTACTTAAAAATGGTGCTGATAAAATTGTTGTAAATTCTGCCAGTTATCGAGACAGAACTATAATTTCTCAAATAGCGGACAGATTTGGAACGCAGGCCGTCATTGTTTCAATAGATACAAAACTAAATGAATCAACCAAAGAATATCAACTTTACTCCAATTGTGGAAGACAGCTTGAAGACATTTCTTTAGAACAGCACGTAAAGGAATCAATAGAGAAGGGAGCAGGAGAAATTTTCATTAATTCTATAGATAGAGATGGAACTATGACTGGATATGATATTGACCTTATCAAAAAGGTTTTTGAATATTCCTCAGTACCCGTTATTGCGTGTGGTGGCGCTGGGAATTTTGGTCATATGAAAGATGTTTTTCTGCAGACAGGGGTCAGCGCTCTTGCATGTGGTAGTCTTTTTAATTTCGGGGATAATAATCCTATACGAGCAAAAGCTTTTTTGAGTAATTATGGTCTGCCTTTCAAAGTTATTTGAGGGATAGAGTTTGGCATGAGGTTTAATGCTATTAATAAAGTAATTCTCTTTGGTGGTTCACTAAGTCTTGTGGGAATAGCAAAACAATTAAAATCTGATGGAATTCAAACAATAGTTTATACCTCTCCTCGCCATGCTGCAGAAATTTTGAATACTTCTGGCCAGACTCTTCTGGAGATGTTAAATGATCTGTCATTACATCCTGTTATAACGGAAGATATAAACAAAGAAACGTCTCTTATGGATGAAATAACACCACATACTTTAGGGATAGGACTAGGGGAAGCATGGAGTTTCGATGGTTCGATTATAAAGCGATTTGAATGTAGACTTCTTGATTTCATGGGTATTCCTCTTCCACGTTATCGCGGTGGTGCACATTATACATGGATGATTCTCAGGGATGATCGACAAAGTGGTTGTAATCTTCAAGTCATTAATGAAGAAATGGTTCAAGGGGTCTTTGATTCCGGTGAAATTGTAAAGAGTAAAAAATACATCTTTCCCAAAGCTTGTACTCCTCAAGATTATTTTGACGTAGAAGTAAAAGAGGGGGTTACATTTATAAAAGAATTTCTCAATGAAGTGAAAGCGGGTAATAACTTTGATTTAGAAAAAATGGATGAGAGTCAGTCTCTTTTTTTACCTCGGTTAAATACAATAAAACAAGGATGGATAAATTGGTCATGGTCAGGCGAAGAGATTGAGCGTTTTATTCGTGCATTTGATACTCCTTACAAAGGAGCAAGTACACGTATTAATGGAGAACGCGTTCATTTGAAGGGGGCCACGTTAGATATGAGTGAAGCCGCATTTCACCCTTTTCAATCAGGAATTATAACACGTATAACAGAAGAAGAGGGTGTTGTTGTTGCCACTACCTCGGGGCACTTGAAGCTGAAATATATCTTGAATAAAGAAAACAAGTGCATCAATAGAGCATTAAGTACAGGCTCCAGATTTTATACACCACCAAATGATCTCCAATCAGCAATGGAATTCTATAGTGCGTATGGAACAAAGGGGCTCAAACAGTATATGGAACGTGCTATAAAGCCGGAAGATTTTTTAGCAGGTAAAAAGGTTTCTCTTCGTCTTGTAACAATAAAAGACTGTACTCAACGGTATGTATCATGGCTAAATGATCCTAAAGTAAATCAATATTTGGAGACTCGTTGGAGCAATCAAACGATAGAAACTGTTCGAGAATTTGTAAATACTATGATCAATAGTCTGGATAATTATCTATTTGCTATTATAGAGAATAAAAACGGTACTCATATTGGCAATATAAAACTTGGCCCTATTAATTCCCATCATTCTTTTGCAGATGTAAGTTATTTTATTGGAGAGCGTTCAATGTGGAGGAAAGGATATGCCACTGAGGCTGTGCAGTTAATCACTCAATTTGGCTTTAAGAAATTAAGATTACATCGCTTACAAGCAGGTATTTATGCCAGCCATGTCGCCAGTAAACGGGTTTTAGAAAAGGTGGGTTATAAATTTGAATGTTCCAGAAAGACACAGTTAAAAGGAGCAAACGGTTGGGAGGATCACTTATTATATGGATTACTTCGTGAAGATTGGAATGCGTAACTGGTAATAAAATGTCTGGTCTTGTTATACTGAGGGGTATTCAAAACAGAGACTATGAGAAGTATGAAACAACTTATCTCAAGGCTTTCTCCGCTTCGCTTAGCACCAAATAGCGCTGGCCTAGATGAATGTGTTAGGATACTTCAAGAAGAACTTCCGTTTAAGATATATGAGTTTAAGGATGAATCAGAAGTCAATGGCTGGATTGTTCCAAAAAAATGGGAGGTATTGGAAGCAAAGATAAGAGATATTAATGGGAGTATTATTTACGATGGAATGGGTCATAATCTTGCAGTCATTGGTTATAGTCAATCATTTGTAGGACGGATCAAAGCTACAGAATTGAAGAAACATCTCTTCTATACAGAAGCTTTTGAGGATGCCCTGGTTTATCACTGTGATCTTTATTATAAACCATTTCGCAAGGAGTGGGGGTTTAGCGTTCCCAAGCAAGTTTATGATTCTATTACTGAGGGAGAGTACGATGTAGAATTACGGACGTCTTTTGAAGAGGGTACGATGAAGGTAGTGGAATATGTGTTAGAAGGAGAGTCTTCCTATTCTATTGTACTTAATGCCCATAATTGTCATGCATCGTGCTGTAATGATGACCTTTCTGGAGTAGCCGTTGGTGTTGAGGCGATGCGTCGCTTGTCAAAACTAGCCCAAAGGCGTTTTACGTATCGCCTTATCATTGCACCTGAGCATTATGGTTCCATATTTTATCTTAGTCGGTTAGATGATGAAGAAGTTTCAAATATAAAGTGGGGCATATTTTTAGAAATGCTCGGAAATGACAATAAATTGGCGCTACAACGCAGCTTTATAGGTACGAGTCTTATGGACAGGGCGTTAACTAATGCATTACAATGGGTGGCAGGTGATTGGTGGACTGCTCCTTTTCGTAAAATTGTAGGAAATGATGAAACCTGCTGGGAAGCCGCAGGTTATGAAATTCCTTTCCCGAGCCTTAGTCGGAGCGATGGTAAAAGTCATTTCCCAGAGTATCATACGAGCTATGATTGCCCAGAGCTTATTAATGAGGCACGGTTAGAAGAGGCGGTTCGTGTTATATTGGAGGCAGTTTATATTCTTGAAAATGATTCAATTATGAAGCGTAAATTTAAAGGTCTTGTTGCTTTAAGTCATCCAAGATATGATCTTTACAAGCCTTTTGCCGATCCTTCAGAACCTGATCGACGTACTATTTCACAAATGCAAATAAAGTGGAATCATCTCATGGATTGTATTCCTCGTTATTTTGATGGTGAAACGAGAATTCTTGAAATAGCAGAAAGACATGAGACCTCTTTTCGAAATATATTCGAATATATAAAAGAATTTGAAAAAAAAGGATTGGTAGAATTAATACCTGCACCTGCGACGAATCCTGTTCCACGAGAACTGCCTCCCGTATAAGTACAATAATTTTAGCTTGATGCAAAGAAAAGGACTGTGACATGAACTTTCTAATTGAATTTACAACACAAAATTATAAAGTTAGAAACAGTATGGCGATACATTTAAAAAAATTATATCCCGGAAGTAGATTCGGCGGCATAATAAGTGCTCATGGAGCTATAAAAAAATATTTGGAAAGTCAAAAAGAGGTGGGTTATGAGTTTCTTTATGACATAACTAACATACAAGAAGAATTTTTAAAAGAAGATGTGCCAATTGAAGAGATTAAAGATTTTGAGGAATCTATACCAGGAAAAAGTTTGTGGCGATTTGTTGCCGTTGACCGGGAATGGGGTTATCAGTTTATCAAAGGTTCAATACCGGTAATGTATTTTTCAAAAAAAAGAGTAAATTACGAAAATATCCAAAGGATTGTTGGTGGTTATAGTAGATTTTTCAAAAAGGTTTTATCTGGATTTAATGCAGATGTGGTTATCTTTATGCTGGGGGCGCATTCGGTACAAGCGCCAATACTTGAGCAAGTATGTAAAAATTTGAAGATTACTTATATTTCACCTGCAATAACAAAAATTCAAAACTATTTTAGTATTACATCTAACAAAGAGATGTTATTTCCACAAATAAAGGAGGCTTACCTTAAAAATATACAAGGAGAATTGGTTACTGATTCATCTCCAGGTGAGAAATCTTATGAGGAGATGCATTCTTCCTTGAAAAATAAAAATAGTACATATTATTTTGATCAAGGGGATAACTATGTTAAAAAGTTAAAAGCTAATAAAGGATTTAGTTTTATTTATTTGGTTTTAAAGCGGATAGCAACAACATTCCTCCATTGGTATCAATTGAGAACATTAGAAAAACAAAAGGCGGGCAAAAGCTCAAGGTATTCTTTCAAAAGCCTTCTTTACTTTAATTATTATAATTTATATAAGGTTTATCAAGGTAGAAAGTTATTAAAAAAATCCTTCTATGATACATATAATCCCAATGAAAAGTATATATATTTTCCGCTTCATGTGGTACCTGAATATGCGCTTCTGGTGAGGGGAAACATGTGGATAAATCAGCTTTTCATTATTGAAAATTTGGCAAAAAGTATACCTTTGGATTATAAAGTCTATGTAAAAGAACATCCCGGAACTATTGGTTGGAGGGTAAGACCATTTTCTTTTTACAAAGAGATTAAAAGTTATACAAATGTGAAGCTTATACCCCCTTATTTGGATAATCATCAGATTATTAAAAATTCCCAATTAGTTATTACTGTTACAGGTACACCAGGCTGGGAAGCTCTGTTATTTCATAATAAACCGGTTATTAACCTTTGTGAGGATTTTTATGAAATTACAGGACTCTCAAAAAGAATTCATAACATTGCTGATTTATCGAAAGAAATTCAGAGTGAAATAAAGAGAATAAGCGAAATAAGTACAGAAGAAAGAAAGAGAAGAATTGTTTGTTTGCTAAATGCGATAATTATAAATAGTTCCTGGGCTGATAAGCCACTTAGGGTTTTAGGCGAAGAGGATGCCCCGGTTTCAGAGCAAGAGGTTATGGATGCGGGAACCCTTCTCGGGAACGAAATCGGAAAATATCTGGACAGATTGCAAAATTAAACCCTCTACTTTTTAATAATCCATGGGAGTTTAAATGTACTTTTATAATCTACTAAGTAAGCTGAAGTATATTTTCACACTTGTTATTACCACCCCCTATTATGGCTGGATTATTTTCCTTCAAATTATAAGTGGTTTTTTTAGTATTGCCGGCATCCCCATGCTAATCCCTGTCCTTGAGTATATAAGAACGGACATTTCCGGAGCGGAAAAACAAGGACATATGGGGTTTTTTAATTATGTATTTAGTTTTATTGGTGTAAGGCCTTCCTTTTACAGTGTTTTGATCGTTTCTTCCGTGTTGATCCTCCTTGGTCAGATTCTCGTATTTGTTTCTACTACCATTGCTCAATTTGCACAAATTAAACTTTCAGGTGAATATCGTAAAAAACTCTTTAATTCCTATCTGGCAGTGGACTGGTTATGGCTTACAAGAGACAAGTCAGGGGAAATGAATCATGCAATTATCCGGGAAGTTGAACTGGCAAGTGTTGCGCACTTAAACTCGCAAAGGATTGTCATTTATTTGACACAATTGATGGTATTTTTAGCTCTTTCTATAAAATTATCTTTTAAAGTTACCATGCTGGCTTTTGTTATTTATGGTTTTCTCATTATTATCAATGCAAAAAATACGAGTTATGTACAGAGCCTTTCTGAGAATTTTAATGAAACTTTTAAGAGACTATCCACTTTAACGGCTAATATTTTGCAGAATAAGAAATTTTTTAAATCTTCCATAGCATATAAAGGATTTGTAAGTAAAGTGTTTCATTGTATTGATCAAACCATGCACACTGCAAAAATTCTGAATATAAGGGAACAATTGCAAATTTCATGGACATTTTTAGTTACCTTTACTTTTCTGATTTGTTTAATAATGAGTCATCGTATATTACGTGTCGGTTTTTCTGAACTGCTTGTCGTGCTTTTGGTTTTTCAAAGGCTTTCTCCACAATTTAGTTCATTATTTGAAAATTACCTTGCACTGAATAAAAATATTCCTATCCACCAATCCATTACTCATCGTTTAAACGACATCAAGAAGAACAAAGAACTTTGCGGCGACGAAATATATCAATTCAATAAATCCATAACTTTTAAAGAGGTTGGCTTTCGCTATCCTGAAGGCAAACGGGTTATAAACAATATCAACTTGGAAATTAAACCCTGTCAAACCGTTGCATTTGTCGGTACATCTGGAGCTGGCAAGTCGACAATTTTAG
Source organism: Planctomycetes bacterium GWA2_39_15 (assembly GCA_001824485.1). Classification (GTDB taxonomy): domain Bacteria; phylum Planctomycetota; class Brocadiia; order Brocadiales; family Brocadiaceae; genus 2-12-FULL-39-13. The sequence goes on from MHXP01000020.1 coordinate 16,314, forward strand.
ACCTCATACTGTGTTTATTGAAGCCGGCAAGGGGAACAATATTTTATGGAGAAATTAGTCATGATAGACTTGATATATTTGCC
>MHXP01000021.1 GCA_001824485.1 Planctomycetes bacterium GWA2_39_15
ACACCCCAAACGAAGTTTTTCTTAATCACATCAAAGAAATGATCGGACAGCCCATTCAAACATCCAGCAAGCGGAATTAGATTTGTTAAATAATTTTGTTTGTGGCTAACGGAAGGCGGGCGCAGCCCGACTGGAGTTAGCCACAAACAATTATACTTTTCACTACTGATTTCCTTAGTGTAAACACCTTGCCCAACCCTGGTATTAGAGGGTCTATACTGAACCCTGATCTTGCTTAATTGGGACTAAGGTGCAAGAGGAAAGTTATCTATGCTTTAAATGTCCAATGCAACTAACAGTGTTTTATCATTGATTTTCCTTACTTTATCTGCCTTAATATATCCCATGACTATGCTCCTTAGCAAATATTACTTTACTAAAAAGAGGTTTAATCAATGAACAAAATTGAAGAAAAAGTCTTAGATCTGGCTTTAAAGCATACCCCTTCCGTTGAAGTTATATATGAAGAGGGTGAAACGCGGTCGGTGAGTTTTGAAAATAATAAGCTAAAATGTGTAAACACAAAATCCATCCGCGGGATTGGGCTGCGGGTAATTAAAGACGGAAGGATCGGGTTCTCAAGCACCACTGATTTCAGAAAACTTGAGAAACTGGTTGCCAATGCTATAGAGAGCGTAAAGTTTGGTCAACCCGCCGCCTTCGATTTCCCTTCTAAAAACAACTTTCCAAAGGTAGCAGTTCATGATCTGCGTGTCATAGATTATCCTGTTAACAAATGTGTGGACATAGGAAAGGAAGCCATCGAGAAGGCATTATCTGTAAATCCCAGCTATGAATGCAGTGTTGGTATTGGGAAAGGACACGGTAAACGAAGGCTCATTAACTCAAAAGGACTTGATGTTTCTATTGCTTCTACATCGTTTGGCATTGGTATTGATATTTTGCAGATTAAAGGACATAGTTTACTCTGGATTGGTGAAGGAGAAGGCTCTAAAGGTCTGGCAACTGACCTCAATAAGCACGTAGATAAGGCGTTAAGAGGCTTGAAACTTGCAGAAAAAGAACTGAAACTAAAAACAGGGACTTATCCAATTGTGGTCACAGCCAAGGCGATGGGAAACTTGCTTGCAACCTTTGAAACAGGCTGCAACGGAAAACTGGTGCAAAAAGGCGCTTCGCCTCTTACTAACAAACTTGGTGAAAAACTTATTGATGAAAGAGTTAGTATTTATGATGACGCTACAATTGACATGGCAGATTCCAGCTATCCATGGGATGCAGAAGGCATACCAGCCCAGCGTACACCATTGCTTGAAAAAGGCGTCTTGAAAAATTATTTGTTCGATTTGCAAACGGCTGGAATTATGAAGGCAAAATCAACCGGAAACGGTAACCGTGGTTTTTCGTCACAACCATCCCCTGGCAATTCAAATGTTATTGTTGACCCTGGTAATATGCCGTTCGAGGCAATGATAAAAAATGTTAAATATGGCGTGTTGGTGGATCAAGTGCTGGGAGGCGGTCAGAGCAACATCCTTGCAGGCGAATTCTCAGTAAACATTGACCTTGGTTACCTTATTGAAAACGGAGAAATTGTAGGCAGGGTGAAGGATTGCATGTTTGCGGGAAATGTCTTTGATGTATTTAATAACATCGTAGCAATCGGTGATAAGTCAGAATGGCACGGTTCAACAAAAGTGCCTCCATTTTACTTTAGGGCAATTAACGTATCAGGAAATGCGGATTAAACATTCGTATACTTCAGGAGATAGCAATCGTACTAGTTTAATTTAGTGTTCAGGAATTTTAAAGTTAGGCTGTCCCTTTGGTTTTAATTATTACAAGGTTAAAATCTTGAAACACGTAGAATGTGTTAAGCGAAAGTGAACCCATCAACATTATTATTTGTTGAGTGCGCGCAACTTCACCCAACCTACTTTTATAAAAAGTTGTTTTGCAAAACAAAATGCAACTTAATTCATTGTGTAGTTCCTTACCTACCATAATAGCTGCTTTTCACCATTGAGAAACAGCGCTGACTATATCAGAATTATCATTTTCATCCATGCCGTAGTAATACATACGATGGCTCCCGTTCCCGATCTCCACAGTATCAGGGTCACCCACCCACGTTCTTTCCCATGGTTCAGCAGGTTGTATCTCTATTCCTCTGTAAGTCCACGTAACCCCATCAGACGAAACCGCACTGTGTATCGAAAGCGGACCACTTCTGAAATCGCTGAGAATTAGATAGTTTACAAAATATATCCTATAGCTTCCGTCATCCAGTTGTATTACATCAGGATCCATAGAATTATCCTTGAATCCAATTATTCGGAAGCGTGTCCAGGCAAGACCATCAGTTGAAGTTGCAGCACGGACCGAATTGTCGCCATACCAATCATAGACGTAATACATTAGGTACTCACCGTCGCTATTGATTATCACTTCTGGAACTCTGCTATACCATAATCGTTTATGCCGTTTTCCACTACTGTGCTGTCTATCCTGATTCCCTCTTCCTTTGTAAAATTTATCCCATCATCTGAAATAGCGCTAAGTATCCTTATGCTTGATTTTATTCGCCACTATGTATTAGAATAAAACAAGGCTTTCTGACTAGACAACCCCATACCCCTTTTTGAGGGGGAATTGCAGCACGGGAATGATGAGTTCTTGTGGTGGCAGGAGGAAATTCCTGCCACATTTTGGCAGTATAATTATTGTCATGATGATACTCCTGACGACACAGAAATTTTGATTATTGAGTTACCTAATATTAAATTAAATATTCAAAACACATCTTATCTTTTCAATTTTCATCCAAATCACGTGGAAAATTTTATTAAATTACTGCAAAAAAACAAGCTGTTTAAAGAGATTGTCCGTCATCTCCTGACCGGCAAGGATTGTTCTGTCAACGGGCTGTGGGGATCCTCTGCATCCTTCTTTACAGCCACCATTGTTAAAGAACAATTAAAGACAAGAAATGTCAGCCCTAAGATACTTTTAGTTGTATCCAATATTGAAGAAGCTGAGGAGGATATGAATGACTTGAATACCTTCCTGAACGGGCGCACTGGCTTATTTCCCACCTGTGAAAACATTTTTAGCCAGAGTTTTGAAGACGAAGGAGATATACATGCACAAAGACTTAATATTCTAAATCAGACACTTCACAGCAACATCCAAACAGGCAATAACCTGGATATTATCGTAGCTCCCATCCAGGCTCTTTTACAGTCTGTGCCTTCTCCCAAATCCATTTCTAAGAATATCTTGAATATTCGTAGAAACCATGAATACCCCAGAGAAGAACTCATTGCATGGCTGCAGAATCACCATTATCAACAGACTTGTGAAGTTGAACATTCCGGAGAATATGCCCTGCGAGGCGGTATCATTGACATTTTCCCTTACGCCTCAGACGTTCCCTACCGTATTGAGTATTTTGGAGATGGAATTGAATCCATCCGTACTTTTAATATTGAATCCCAGCTATCCGAACAAGACATGGACACCTGCCAGATACTCTCTGTTGATGAGATTCATAGCACGAACACAATTCATACAGAATTTGAAAAATCGTCTCTCATTGACTACCTTAGCAAAGACACATGGATATTCCTCAAAGACCCTGCACGCATAGAAGATAGGGCAAATAAGATATTAAATAACATTACCAATAACGGAACATTGTTTACATACAATGAAATTATCAGGCAATTCATTCCATTCGTAAAGATAACATTATCTACACTACCACTGACATCAAATAATGGTGACTTTACATTTCACGTTAAATCTGCAGACAATTTTCCTCAAAATATTCAGGCAATTGTATCCGAACTTGGCAGGGTAATCGAATCCAATACCAGTACAGTTGTTTTCTGCAACAACACCGCTGAAGAACAACGGTTCCAGGAGATTATCAATGATTCAACTATAAAAAAGAATAAACAATTAGAATTGCACATAGGACACATTCACAGGGGATTCCAATTTTCCGATATCCATATCGCACTCCTCGCACACCATGAAATTTTCCATCGCTACAAGCAGCGTCGTGAGTCAAGAAAACCTATCCAAACCAGGGCTATTGATTCATTTCTTGATTTAAAAAAAGGCGATTACGTGGTACACATAGCTCACGGCATCGGACGTTTCTTAGGGTTGGAGACGCTGGAGGACGATGGACAAAAAAGGGAATACCTTGTAATTGAATTTGACGAAGGTACAAAGATATATGTACCAGCAACGAAAATTGAACTCGTACAAAAGTATATTGGCGGTTCAGGCCACAGACCCAGACTTGACAAAATTGGTTCAAAGTATTGGGATATGCGAAAGAAACGAGCAGAAAATGCCGCTACAGACATTACCAGCGATTTGCTGCATATTCAGGCATTACGGAACGCAAAAGAAGGCATTGCATATCCAGAAGATACAGATTGGCAAAAAGAGTTTGAAGCTGAATTTATCTATGAGGAAACTCCCGACCAACTCAAAATCATAGAAGACATAAAACGCGACATGGAAGCAAAGAGACCAATGGATCGGCTCATCTGCGGAGATGTTGGATATGGCAAAACGGAGCTTGCCATGCGTGCGGCATTCAAGGCTGTATTGTATGGGAAGCAAGTGGCTGTGCTCGTACCCACAACCATTCTTGCGCAGCAACACTATAATACCTTTTCAGAACGCATGGCTGACTATCCTGTAAAAATTGGAATATTAAGCCGTTTAAAGACACGTAATGAACAAAAGGAAACTCTGGAGAAGACAGCCGCGGGTATTACTGATATTCTTATCGGCACCCATCGGCTTTTACAAAAAGACGTTTATTTTAAAGACCTCGGTCTTGTCATTATTGATGAAGAGCAGAGATTTGGCGTTGCTCATAAGGAACGCCTCAAGAAACTGCGTCAAACAGTTGACATACTCACCTTGACGGCTACACCAATTCCAAGAACTTTACACATGTCTTTGATGGGAATTAAGGATATTTCATCGCTTAACACTCCCCCACTAGGTAGGCAGGCCATCCAAACGCAAATTATCCGATTCGACCACAATCTTATAAAACAAGCTATAAGACTGGAACTCAATCGCGATGGTCAAGTGTATTTTGTTCACAATCGTGTGTATAACATTGAGCAAATTGCCAGAACTTTATCTGAGATTGTGCCTGAGGCACGTACCCTCACAATTCACGGGCAAATGGACGAAAAACTCATGGAACAAAGGATGCGTGCGTTTGTGGAGGGACAGGCAGATATCCTATTATCTACGACAATTATAGAATCAGGACTGGATATTCCAAATGTTAATACCATATTTATTAACTGTGCTGACACATATGGTCTTGCTGATTTGCATCAGTTGCGTGGCAGAGTAGGCCGATACAAACATCGTGCATACGCTTATATTATATTGCCAAACGACCGACCAATTACCCCCGAGGCAGAAAAACGAATAAAGGCAATTGAGGAATTTGCAGAATTGGGCGCTGGATTCAAGATCGCCATGCGCGACCTGGAAATCCGAGGGGCTGGGAATGTCCTGGGAACAGAACAGCACGGTCAGATTGTCGCCGTAGGTTATGAAATGTACTGTCGTTTGCTGGAGTTAGCGGTACGAAAAGCAAGGCATGAACCTATAAATGAACCATTGGACATTTCTATTGACATTAATCTTGAATCATTTATCCCCAACCACTACATTCCAGAGGACACGCTAAAGATGGATGTCTACCGCAAATTGAACCGCTCAACCACATTTGAAAAACTAAGGGCTGTTACTGAGGAAATGGCAGACCGTTTTGGTGATGCTCCACATCCAGTAAGAAACCTCCTTTCGGAGTGTGAATTAAGGATTATTGCCCAGCAATCTAAGATTCGTTCGATCATTTTGGTAGATAATATCTTGATTATTCAGGTGTCAGATTTAAAGAAAGCAGAGGCAAGTTTATACAATTTGAAAAAATATATACGAGTCATTAATGAAGATACCTTGCATTTAAGACTACCCAGAAAAAATATGAAACCCGAGGATTTACTGGATTTTCTTAAAAAATCAATTAGAACTTAGTAAGTCTTTTAGTATCAATTATTTCTATTAAACACTTATAATACCGCATTGTGCTATTGCTAATTTTGACTTTTTGTTCATGTTCAGAATATGATTTGTTACCAACTCAATGGCAACACGTTTTGTATCTAACTGCTTATGGCTGTACCTCATGGTCGGAGAAATATCTGAATGCCCAAGAATCTCTTTGGTCGTAACAATATCCGTTCCTGCATCTGTGCAGAAAGTAGCAAAGGTGTGACGTAATCCATGCTAAGAAAAGTCTTGAATACCTAGTCTCTTAAACAACCGCCTGAAATAAGCACCATAAGTGTTAATCTTAGTTCTCGTCATATATTGCCCCCAAATAGAAACTCGTCATTACGTTGCGCTTTGTATTCCACCAACTCATTGACCATTATGACAAATAACCTTTCAAGCGAATTATGAAAAACAAGAAATATATTTACTTTCAAATAATATGGTGGACCGCTGAAAGTGTCTAACAAAGTGATTATGCATCGCTGAAAAATACCACCCCCATGCCCCTTTTTGTATTTTTCTCAGTATTCAAGTATATATACAAAGAGTGTGATTCACAAAAACAAGTGGGAATACATCAAAACAAACAAGAATTAAATTTCATTGAATACCCCTGAAATTACTGGTAAAATCAAAACAAATTAAGCAACGTATAAACGCAGCATAACAGATAAATAAGCCTGTGGATTTTCACAAATAATCAATTAGAATTTGGTACATAGTAAAATTATTAAATGATATAAGACAACTGTCATTGTGAGTGTATTAACCCGAAGCAATCTCAAATGGATTGCCTCGCTCTGTTAGCAATGACACTTACTTATCAAATATATTGTGAAGTCCACTCTAAAGAAAGAATCATGAAAATGTCTATAAAATATATCCTAATACCCCTATTCGCCGCCTTTATCACTTCTACCGTTTCGTATGGTACAACGGATGATGCGAACAAAAGCAATATTAATTCAATTAAAGCCATTGTAGATGACGAGATAATTACACAGGAAGAAGTTATCAAACGCTCTCTCGCAGCCATCAAAGAAGCACAAGGTAAATACCGGGGTAATGAGTTTGAGAATAAAGTTGATGAAATATTCAAGAACACATTAGATGAATTAATTGACCGAAAGGTCCTAATTAAAGAAGCAAATAAAATATTTGGCACAGATGAGGCAAAAAAGAAAGACTTGGAAAAGGACCTCGATTCCTTCGTAAAAGGCGCTGTTAAGAATGTAGGTTCTCTATCAAAATATTATGAAATTGCTGAATCACAGGGAATAAACCCTATCGAAAAGAAAAAAGAACTAAAGGAAGATATCATGATTGACAGGATCATGAAGGAAAATGTTTATAACAAGATAATAATCCAACCTAAATTGCTGAGGCGCTATTATATTGAGAATATTGATGAATTCCGCCAGAAAAAGGAAGTAAAACTGCGACATATCATGATTAAATTCTCTACTCATAACAACAACAAGGAAGAAACATTTTCTATAACACAACAGATTATGAAACGCCTCGAAAAAGGCGAAGACTTTTCAAATTTAGCCAAACAATTTTCAGAAGCGGTCCATGCTGAGGATGGCGGACTATGGAGCTTTGAGGAAGTCAACGAATTGAGAAAAGACCTCAGAGACGTGGTTTACAGTTTAAAAGATAACGAATGTAGCAAGATCATCGAATCGCCTGTTGGATACCATATTTTTAAAATAGAACTCATCAAACCCGCAAAGACGCAGGAATTTGAAGAAGTACAGGATGGAATTTATAAAAAAATTTTCAGAGAAGAAACCATCAGGTTAAAACATCAATATATAAACAGCCTGAAAACAGGTGTTTTTATCAAGATTGTTAATTAGGTTGTGTTTCGCGTTGCAAAACCTTATGACTTTTCTTATGTGAATAAACTCATTACACACCCCTATTCCCCCTCTTTTTAGAGTGGGAAACAACAAAAGCTCCCCTCTATCGGCAGGACGGACGTCCCCGTCCGTCATTATAATGTCAGGCGAGGACACCTGACCTACCTTTGAGGCTGGGGGGGGTGTTAACAATTTGCTACGCCTCACAAAACCTGCGTAACCAGAAAGTTTGTCCTATACGTTAAATTATTTCCAATCCAGGTGCTTTTGTGACTTTATGGGGCAGCGCTATCTAAGGACTGATTCAATATCACATCCAGTATATTTATCCGGCCATTTTCTCCAAGTTTTCCGTAATATCTCTCAAAAATATTTCTTCGCATCGGTTTTAGCTTTTCGTCATTCTTGGCTCTAAAATCCGACATAAATACCAGGCTATTCATAATATTCGTATTTAATGAAACTACCATCATTGCTTGCGGGTTGTTGGGGTATAGTGCGCCCGCAAGTAAGAGACGATTTGTTTCGCCGAATCCTCAGAAATGGGAGCCCCGTATGTATTGATCATCTTGTTAACCACGCCCTCCCATGTAGCGGCTGGTAGCGGTGGCTGCATAGTGATGTACGTGGTGCTGTGACAGAATCTGCAAAATATCTGGATAATCTCACGGCCCTCGCCCTGCGCAAGTTCTGGAGTATAAAGGGGATATGTCCCCACACTATACACAGCATCAGTCGATTGCTGGATTGGGTCAGGTTGAGTAGCACAGTTCAGCGCACCCTGACTGTACTGTCCACTGCGAAGCAGACCGGGAATCTCGCTTTCGGCGAAAATAGTCCCACTCAATACAACCAGAACAAGTCCTATTATAATGCATCTCACCTTTTCCATTCTAAACACCCATTAAAGCAAGAATGCGGAATTCAGAAACCAGAACAAAGGAAAGTAATCCAATAGTATCTAGTATCTTGCTTCTTGATCAGATTCCTTACTATTAAATTTGTAATGTTATTTTGTAAAAAAACCTAAACGTAAATATCTCACATGGTGGAACACTTTCAACAATCCGTACTACTTCGCCGCACCGACAATTACTTCCTGTCGCTCAACCTTGTTCCACAGATAGCCGCCCGGATTCCATACCCCTTTATCTGTCTGGATATTACCTCTCTCATCAGTTGCACGTACAGCAAGTATATATTTGCCGGTACGCTTAGGAATCCAGGTAGTCTGCCAAGTGCGAAAGGAATATTGTCCGTAGTCCTCTCCGAGTTCTGCCTTGTTCCAAAACTTACCACCATCACAAGAAAACTCCACCTTGACCACACGCCCATAGCCACTGAAGGCAATGCCTCGCACAGTCACCGGCATTTCTTCAGGGATTTTACTCGATCCATCAGGAGCAATAACAAACGATCTTACGGGCATCGTCCCGATCGGTATCATTTCTACACGACCTTCGTTAACGTCTTTTGGGGTGGTATTGCCGCGAGGCGTGTTAGGAATGCAATAAGCCTTTGACATCCAGTAATTGGTGTCCAGATCTGTCAATACACGAATCCAGGTCAGCGCCTTGGTCCAATAAGTCGCAAACTTACCTGGAACCACCAGACGCACGGGAAAGCCGTTAAGCATGGGAAGTGGTTCTCCATTCATCTCATACGCCACTATGGTTTCATCTATAGCAGGATCGCTCAGACCCAAAGACTTTAGGTAGTTACGCGAACCCTTGCCCTCCGGTCCTCTGCCCCGGTCCAACCCTTCAAATTGTACCTGAGAAGAACCTGGCTTAACCCCAGCAGCATCCAGTAAATCCTTCAGGCACACCCCAGTAAAGAGGGCGTTACCCATGGCACCATTCCCCCACTGCCCACCGGGTACCCGAGGCTGAAAACGACTGCGGCTATTGCCAGAGCATTGGTTAACAGCCGCAATGGAGACAGATTTGAATTGACTCATCAGGTCTGACATGGACAATGCCAATGGTTTTTCAACATTCCCCTCCACACAAAGACGCCAATCCGAAAGATTCACGCCATTCGGAATTTCATCAAGATGCCATCTCACGTAAAAGGCTGCATTGGGCGTGAAAGATGTGAGGAAGTAATTTCGGGGCGTTTCAAGCTGGACAGGTCGGTCAGTGAGTTGAATCAAGGGAAGTTTTTGCGGATAAATAACAAATTGACCTACTGCTCCCCAGTAAGGGTTTGCCTCAGGCCCAGTGAAGCTGGGTAACGGCTCAATAGCCTGCCCCGAAACCTGAGCACAGACAGGGGTTAATTTATTTAAGCCCAACCAGACAGCCCCTCCTCCTAGTAGTTTCAGAAGGAGTCTGCGAGATATTGTCACTGATTTTTCTTCTTTCATCTCACCGCCTCCTGTTATGTGGGGTGATATTATAATATGTCGGTCCCCTTTCAATGACAAATTCCGGATACACTATTTGTGTTTATAATTTCAATGCCGAAATTCTCTCAGTTGCTTTGCTCCTTCAGAATGACAGAGTAATAGCTAAATGTCATTCTGAGCAGCGGAGCGAGGAACCCAATTTAATGTTCAAGGAATCTCAAAATAGCCACAGAACACACAGAGAGTACGGAGAGAAATATTTCTGTGATCTCTGAGACTTCTGTGGCAAAATAGATAATTTCATTAACAAATGCCCGCAAGTTTTATTATAGTTTTTTTAGTTTAAAAACAAGCCAGTTCTTTTCGTTCGTATGGATTAAGGCATATCTCCCTTTTATTTTTTTACCTGTAAGATGAAATACTATCTTCCCCTCTTCCCTGGATTCTATCTCATATTCACCTTTATCCCAAATCTCGACTATGCCAGCCCCATAGTGTCCACCTGGTATTACACCCTCGAAGTCAATATAACCAAGCGGGTGATCTTCGACGGCTACTGCAAGCCTTTTTATTCCTTGCTCTTCTGGCAGTCCTTTCGGCACCGCCCAACTCTTGAGCACCCCATCCATCTCTAATCGGAAATCAAAATGAAGGTGGGTTGCCTTATGTTTCTGGATAACGAAGTGAGGCATTGTTTTGGACTTTTCTTTTTAATCTCACCATGTACTGATTAAAACGGTATTTGTCAGACTTCTTTTTCCTCTACATAATTCTCAATATAATTACATATATCTAACCCAAGGCTTGTAAGCCGAAAACGAGGATTAACATAGATACCGCTTTTGTCTGAGCATAGACGGGTTGAAAGTAGATGTTTTTTAATGAGTTCTTCCTCATGTATTTCTACCAATTCAGGATGAATTAGACCGGATTCCTCAGCTATCTTTTTTAACCACTCATCTGCAGAGTTATATTTTCCATATTCTAGCTTTGATACTTGTGATAATTTATAAGCCGTGCTTAACACTATTATTTCTCCCGATGAAAGCGTTCGGCAAACTTTCATATATTGTTGTGGTAGGAGGCTGTTACGATCTGTAACTTTTTCTGTTGCTGCAACTAAGAATATCTTCTTTAAAATATCGAATCTGATTTTTTCGGGTGGATCGGAATCAAGGAAGTCTAGTATTTCCTGTATGCACGTATAGTGTTGCTCTGTGTTCGGGTAATCTTCTTTGATACGGCCCTTAGCACGATATTGATTCCATTCTGTTAAAAATTGAGATAGAAATTTCCCCTTTCGTAGCCCTTGTAGAAGATGCCCAACTGACAGACAAATCTCTTTCTTTTCTGATGCAGCAACACCAGTTATACCTTCAATTAGTCCAGTTAGCGTCTTGGCAAGAACACTTGATGTGTCTTCCTGGAATTTAGCGAGAACATTTGTATCTGTCATAATATAAATGCATGAAATAAACCAATTAACATTGAACCCATAATGAGCGCACTATTCTAAGACTCCCCGAAAAATGAATCATACAAATACGTCTGCTTAATAGCCTGATAAAACTACAAGCAATATACACCTGAATTTAATACGGTCAAGCAAAAACTCTGAGTATGATATCCTGATTATGCTAAATCTTCTTTCGTTTTCTATTTCAGCATTTCTATCATTTCTCGTGCATTCCTGGCGGCCTTGCCTGTGTGGCAGTTGTTGAACATTACAATGGTCTTTCTGGTTGCGTTGGCTATATTTCTTATGTCTGGCACAAATGATTTTAATTCATCCTGCGTGTAAAGATAGTCATACCTTACTGATGTTGGAGCGTCGAACCAGTTGGTATTACGGCCGTGGAAACGGAAGTATCCGATGTCGGTTGTTATGGCTGGGTTGTAAGGCATGAGACCTTTGAGCTTTGGTTCGTCTACAATGCAGTAACCGATATGGTTTTCCCTTAAAAATTTCAAGCTCCTTTCATTATGCCACCAATAATTTCTAAATTCTACCACCAGCGGCATGTCTGCAAGCCTGTCTTTGAAGGTTTGCAGGTATTCGTAGTTGTCCTTCGTTGCATGGAAACAATAGGGAAACTGGGCGAGGATTGCGGTCAATCTGCCCTCTCTTCTCAGGGGTTCTACGGCATAAAGGAATCGTTCGAAGGCTTCATTATTGTCTACGATCTTTTCTGTCTCCTTGTCTCTTATTTCATGGGTTAACGATTTGTGCGCCTTGACGGTGAATTCAAAGGATTTTGAGGTCTTTCTCATCATACCCTCAAATGATTTCTGGGACGGTATTGTATAGTACGTAGAATTTATCTCGGTTATGCTGAAGCCTAACTGTTTTTCATAGTACTCCAGCATGTCCGCTTTTTTAATGTTCTGAGGGTAGATGTTCCCTGCCCAGTCAGGAAAGGAAAAGCCAGATGTACCGACCTTGATCATAATTTGATGTTAAGGAATTTCAAACAATTAGTTCCTCCCCCCTTCATGAGGAGGTTAGGTGGGGGTGAAGGAAAAAGGCTGACCACCCTCCCCTAACCCCTCCCATCAAGGGATGGGGGGCGGCGTAATTTGTGTAGTCGCCGAAGGCCTAATTTGATGCATAGGAAATTCAATATGGTAATGTAGGAGACAACTCCTGTTAGCGATCGTATGTATTTGCACGTTGTTGATAGTGCTGGGGGTCGCCGTCGGGAGGCGGCTCCTACCTACAGGACATTTGCTGCCGTAGGCAGCCTAATTTATAGAAGTTTAGCCACGAATTTACATATATAACCATTCGTAGTTGGCTGACGGACAGCTTAAATATTGCATCTAATGTTTATAATAATTCACCCAGTTTTTTTGATTTTAAGGTAGCAGCTTCAACGGCGTTTATAACGGCTGATTTGAATCCATAGTCTTCCAATTTGCTTAAGCCTTCAATGGTAGTCCCTCCCGGAGATGTGACGGCATCCTTCAACTGTGCAGGGTGCTGCCCTGTATCCAACACCATCTTTGCTGCCCCCATTACGGTCTGTGCTGCGAGAATTGTTGCTACGTCTCTTGGCAAGCCCATTTTGACGCCGCCATCCGACAATGCTTCAATAAACATATATACGTATGCAGGACCGCTTCCGCTCAACCCCGTTACGGCGTCGAGATACTTTTCATCAAGCTTAAATACCTTTCCAACTGCGTTAAATAAATTGTACACCAATTTTCCATCAGCGTCCGTAGCACACTTCCCCAGGGCAAATGCCGTTGCAGAAACGCCAATAAGACATGGAGTATTAGGCATTACGCGGATTATTCTAACGCCTGTCTGTAATCTGGATTCAATAAATCTTATTGGAATGCCTGCTGCTATAGATACCACCAAATGACGAGGTGTAATATCATTTTTCAAATTATTAAGCACATCGCTCATTATTTGCGGTTTCACCGCCAGTATAAGAACGTCAGCAAACGATGTAACATCTTTGTTGTTTTGAGTAGTCTTTATACCGATTTCTTTACTTAATAATTTGCATCGCTCCGCAACTAGATCGCTGACTATTATATTATCATTAACGCTCAGTCCGGCGCTAATAATACCCTTACACAGTGCTTCTCCCATTTTTCCACCGCCGATAAAACCAATTTTTTCTTTTAGCATAACACACCGTTCCTTTTTAAATAACTGCATGGAACTAATTCTTAAGAGATATGTATTTTCTGGGATTATATACTGTATTTTAAAAAGGTCAAGGAGAGAAAATTACCAATAATTACGCTAAAGTCTGCAAAAGTTGTTTTGACACCTTTGCCATGTTGTCATATAATTTTTATACTTATAGTTAACGACATACACGCTAAGATAACATGGAGGAATTAAATGAGTCCGCAGGATGAAAAAGGATATACACCATATCAACAAAAGATTATCAGAAATTTTTATGAAAATAAAGACCTTCGCCTTATACAAAAGTTGGGAGAATTAGTCTCGAATATGTATCTGGAGACCAGTGAAAAAAAGAGGGCTTCTGGATGGGAAAAGATCAAAAAAATACTTACTGATTTAAAGGTGCATCCTAACGAGGTAGAATATCTGACTAAGGACAAAAACCTTGCATTAATTTCAAAAAAGTTAGCAGAGATATTTTAAATACTATGTGTGCGATTATTAGGATATACTATTGAAAGCACCCACAAAGGCACTGAGACACAGAAAAAATAATTAACCAAAACAAGGTTAAAAGCTTTACTACGTGTTTTTGTGTCTTAGAGGTTTTAAATATTATTATAACAGTTTTATGTTTTGCCTTTTTATTTTTTAGCTTTTGACTGTTTTTTATACAATGAGAAATAATCCTCAGCTTCTTTAACCATACCTTTGGCTTTATAAGCATTTCCAATATCATTGTAAATTTCTATGTTGCCTGCGTTCGACATAACAGCTATCTGAAAGGCATTGATCGCATCATCGTATTGTTTTTTCTTCATATAATCTTTACCCAAACAATATTGAACATCCGAATTGGTTGAGTTAGAGTCAAGAGCTTTGTTGTAATAACGTATAGCTTCATCTACATTCCCAGTTTTATCATACAAAAGCGCCATATTATAGAGTGCATATTCATGACACGGATCGATATCCAGCGCCTTATTGAATTCTGCCATAGCTTCCTTATCCATTCCTTTCATTGAATAAGCAATGCCTAAATTTAAGTACGCCATAGCAAGATTTGGGGTTAATTCAATACGTTTTTTAAATATCTGAATTGCATCGTCAAACTTACCGATCTTTGTATATGCAATTCCCAATAAAGCGTAAGAAGCCTGATAATCTGGATTGAGTTGTACGGTTCTTTTAAAATTTTCTATTGCCTTATCAAAAATACCTTTGTCAAAATATGCAGCGCCTAAATTATAATAGGTGTCAACGTCGTTGGGCTTTCGCTCTACTACTTTCTGGAACGCTTCTATAGCATTGTCATACATACATTTTTGTGCGTATGCAATACCTAAATTTTTGTATGCCTCCGTATTATTGGGCTCCTTTGCAAGCGATTTTTTATACATCTCAATCGCTTCGTCATAAAGACCGTACTGCGCATAATTCAAACCCTGTTTGTACTGTTCGTTAGCAATATCAAGAGAGTCCAATGGACTCTTTTTTTGTGTGTTATCTGCGTTCTCTTTTTTGACTGCGTCATCTTTAGAAAAACAATGTGTTGAATTCAACAG
The DNA here is from genome assembly GCA_001824485.1 of Planctomycetes bacterium GWA2_39_15. Taxonomy (GTDB): domain Bacteria; phylum Planctomycetota; class Brocadiia; order Brocadiales; family Brocadiaceae; genus 2-12-FULL-39-13. The sequence continues at coordinate 15,502 of MHXP01000021.1, forward strand.
GGACACAATTATAAAGCTAGAAATAGTTGCAATACATACCACTTTTTCCCTATTCACTGTGTTATCTCCTTTGGTTTAACTATATTGTAAAACAATTTTAACTCCTTTGTGCAGTCTCTTATGATATTATTTAGCCTATGTCCGAAGCTTACAATTACCAATAAAACAATATTTTCATCTACATTGTTTCTAAAATTTATCTTTAGAATGACAACATTGCTTTAATTTACTTTAACAGCATTTTGCGCAATATCAATTAAAGAATCTTAATTACTTATTCCTGTATAAGAGGTTTTATGGTTTGTGAAATAATATACCTGTTGTTGGCAATCCACCTGTAGATAGCATACAATAACGGTCTAACCACAGGAACCCTGAATAATACGTATAGCCATCTGAAACCTCTCAACCTATTAATTATCTCTGGCAACGCCTTCTCACCAGTTAAAATCCGATTACCAGAAAGCACTAATTTCAAGGATTGTAAGCAGTTTTCGTCTGTCATTTCCGGGAATCGTATTCTGCGTTCCTCAGATTGACATGGAACAAACTCAAAAGCATTTTCTCCAATAGCATGTAATTCAATCCATTTCATACACCCACGACATAAACTGCACTTATTATCATAAATAAGAACCACAGTTCTCATCTTTCATACATGTATCTTTAAAATTCAAGCTCTCCAATATTTAAACGAACTTCGATTTCACAGAGTTCGATACCTGATAAGTTGGAGACATCTTTGACGGGTTTACTGCCATCGTAAGTACTTTCCAGAACCGCATTCCCGTTATTATAGATTGTAATAGGTACATTATTGATGTTTCTTTGAAGAATGAATTTGTAGTGAAATTGCATTCGGTTACCGGAATTACGGGTATTAACAGACACAACCCTGTTTTTACCTGGCAGTAGTTTATCCTCCGCTTTACAAAAACCCTCTCTTTTCAACCTCTCAGCCTTTTTAGTTTCCAAAAAAACCAAGGCAACTTCGTCGCCCTCAGACAACTCAGCAAGATTAAATCCCAATCCCTCTATTCCATCTACAATAACAATCTTTTTGGGGGACTTATGAATGATTGTCTTTGTGTCGTCCCAAGCCTTGGGGTCTTTTAAGAAATAGTCTACGATATTTCCCTGAGCAAAACATAGATTATTTATTGATAAAATAGTGAGTATTACCAGGAGATATTGAGTATATTTCATTTCTCATTTATGGAATCTTACTGATTCTCAACAAATTTAACATTTTAACTTTTAACATATAAATTATTGGCTTTAATATAATCTTCCACACATTGAGGAACTAAATATCTTATACTACGCCCACAGCGTAATCTTTCTCTGATTTCAGTTGAGGATATACCAATGGGTGGAATCGTAACTTTTAGTCTTTCAATCTCCGTTGTTTTTTCCTTTGAAAATGCCTTGATTCCTCTTAGTTCTCCTTTGGAAAAGGTAGATTCAGATAAATCTTCACTTATTGATGTCGGGAAACGATTAACCACAATAAAATGACATGTCTCAGAAAGTATGCTAATATCTTTCCACGTACTTATTTCATTTAGCATGTCTGTCCCCATAATAAGATATAGATTATGTTTCTTTCCATATATCTCTTTAAAACTTCTGATCGTATCTATGGTATATGATTTCCCAGAACGCTTAATTTCTATATCCGATACTTCAAAATGTTCATTGTTGCTTATTGCATCCTTTACCATCTGAAACCTATGAAAAGAGCCTATCAAATCTCTCGATTCTTTATGAGGAGACAACCCTGTAGGTATAAATATAACCTTTGATAAAGCCCGTAGCTGAAAAACTTCTTCAGCTACAATCAAATGACCTATATGAATTGGATTAAATGACCCACCAAATATGCCAATATCCATCGCACGTTGTAAGATGAGTGAAGCATAGCGCACCCATTAAAAAACAAACGCGATAAGACGGGTTCGCTTCGCTTAACCCATCCTGCTTGATTTCTAAAATATAGAGCAAAACATCCAGAGATTGAATTATATAGATGAACATGGATAAGTCAATAAAAATGGATTTGTTTTTAATTGACTCATTACAAGACGTGTGTTAGCATTTTGAAGTTAGTAATGGTTCAGCAACGAATTGATATAAACAAATTCGAATGAAAAGAATTGAGGAACTTTAGTGAAGATTGCATATTTTGACTGTTTTTCAGGTATCAGCGGGGACATGATTCTTGGGGCTTGCGTAGATGCAGGATTGGATATTAATCTTCTAAAAGAACAATTGGCTCAACTTCATCTCCAGGGATATGAAATATCTGCTGAAAAGGTAAAACGTGCAGGAATATGTGGTATAAAAGTTCATGTAACAGTTTTCCCAGAAGACAAGCATAAACATATACAAGGTTCACATAGTCATCACCACAATTCACATCTTAAACTTTCTGACATACGAACAATTATTGAAAAAAGCAATTTACATACTGATGTCAAAGTTGATAGCATCAAAATTTTCAATAGATTAGCAGAGGTTGAAGCAAAAGTCCACAGTACATCAACAGAAAAAGTCCATTTTCACGAAGTCGGCGCAATAGACTCAATAATTGACATTGTCGGCTCTGTGATTGCCGTTAAGCAACTAGGAATTGAAAAAATATATTTTTCCCCTATTCCCACAGGACACGGACACACAAAGTGCGAACACGGCACATTCCCAGTCCCAGCCCCCGCTACGGCCGAACTCCTTAAGACTCATTTATTAAAATCCGCAGACATAGAAAAAGAATTAACAACACCAACTGGCGCCGCTATAATAACCACGCTGGGAGAGGGCATAAAAACTAACCCAGAAATGAAAGTCCTTCAGATTGGTTATGGTGCAGGCAACTACGATAATTCCACCACACCTAATTTATTACGCTTATTTATCGGAGAAGCAACCCAAATTGTGAAATCCGACGAAATGTGGGTTATCGAAACGAACATAGACAATATGTCTGGTGAAATATTAGGCTACGTCATGGATAAGTTATTTGAGGCTGGCGCCGTGGATGTCTATTTCACAGCGGTTCAAATGAAAAAAGGCCGTCCTGGCACAATCATCAGCGCCATTGTGTCCGAATTAAATCTATCTTCTGTTGAATTAGTTTTATTCAACCAGACAACCACCTTCGGCATAAGGAAATATAAAGTCGTTCGCTCGATACTCAATCGGGAATTTAAAGAAATAGATAGCAGATTTGGTAAAATAAAAGTTAAGATTGGTAAATTTAACGGCAATATTAAAAGCTTTTCACCTGAATATGAGGATTGTAAAAGAATAGCCGAAGAAACAGGCATTCCGCTAAAAGAGGTCTACAACATTA
>MHXP01000022.1:0-15824 GCA_001824485.1 Planctomycetes bacterium GWA2_39_15
GTTTGCAAACAGTCCTAACGGGCCGGGGCTGTAATCAATTAAAAAATATAGAAAACCACAGATTGCACAATAGGCACATACCAAACATATTTTCTTAGTGTTCATACTTGTTTAAATGTTTGCCCGCAAAATAGGCTGTGTTGTCTTTAAATCAAAACATGGTAGAAAATTTTTAGCACCAACACTTGCGGATGGCTTAAAACGTAGGAGTTACAGCCTCCTTTGTTAACTAGGAGGAAGGTTCCTGCGCTAGAACCCTCCGCATATTCAGGTTGGAGTAATATCTTTCTTAATTATAATTAATGCTTGTCTAAAATTTGGGTGTAGCAATTTTATATTCTTGGCTATCCAATAATCAATTTTGTCGCATAGTTGCATTATAAAGTTGTCTGCATTTGAGAAAATTATTGAAGATAAAATGCCAGCCGGAAAGGAAAAAAAATTTATTGGAATTATATCTACACACCGGAAGGTATTTTTCAGCCATTCTAAATCTTTTTTATAAAATGGTCTCTCGTCGGGAGTATGAGCTTTTTTCCCTAAAGCAAACCATAATTTCATAAATAAATTGGATCCCAACGGCTCCCTGAATATCATCAAACCACCCGGCGTTAGATTTGAAGAATATAAATGGTTTAAAACGGGTTTATAATTAATATGATGTAGGATTCCGCTACCACAAATTATATCAAATAGTCCTTCTACAGCACCAACAACGTCTTTATTTGAAAATTCTAATTTACCCGGGATCTCTTTGTTTTTTGCTTCCGATATGAATTTTTCAGATAGGTCAATTCCATAAACATAATTAGCACCAAAAGAAAATAATTGTTGGGAAAGATTGCCTCTTCCACAGCCTATCTCCAACACTTTTTTGCCCGGTATATTTGCTCTTATGAGAGCATAAAATATCTTCTTATAACGAATTGTATTTGGGCATTTATAAACATGGCTAAATTTTATATGCCACTTACTATTAATTTCATTAATGTTATCCGCGTCGTAAGCCTTTTTCTCTCTTTTTGTTCTGTTGTCCATATCCACCTCGTAGATTGATTTTTAATAAAACTAGTTAAATATACAAGGAATTTCAATCATTTGTAGAGATACATTGCCACATACGTCTCAACATTATTAGACGCACTACCGTGTGTCGTTTCCACAGGCTGTCATTTTTGCGGTGTAAAACCTAATTTAAATGTGTTATGCATGGTTCAAATGCTAACTGTTCAGCAGTATTTATGGTGCCGCAATACAAATCGGATTTTTTGGCGCGAAACGTGATAATTGGTTTTCGTTGAATACCGCCGGTATTTAAGTTTTTTCCAGCGCTGGTTTTTTTCGGGCCACGACAAGTAAGTAAGCGCATAGATTCTTAGCATTAATTAAATTCAAAATAATCTCGTAAATAGCGCTTATTAGAAATAATGGAACTAAAAAATTAAAGTACGGTGATTGATAATAACTAAAATATATTTCAATTATTTCAAAATCGTGCTGTTCGAGCAATGTTTTTATGCCCGAATAATAGCATTTATTGTAAAAAGCATCAAAACCACAAGTTTCCCTGTGTTCAGGGCGAATATAATAGAGCAATTTTCTTGATATCCACTTTGGTAATAGCTGATTGATTATTGCAAAAGGGGAAAATTTCGACGGAAACAGGTGGATAAAATAACCATTTTCTTTTAAAATGGCTGTGGAATTATTAATAAAATGGTCAAGTCTTTCGAGATGTTCAAGCACGGCCCTCGAGGTAATAATATCAACTTCCTCCCTTTCAAAAGGCAAGCTCTGCATAATATCGGCTACTCTTTTTTCATCAACGTCGAGGTTCTTCTTTAATTCTTCGCCAGAGACATCAACGGCGATAATTTTTGTCCTGAGTCCCGGTTTTTTATATCTTGCAAACAGGCATTGCGATCCTCCGCCGATATCAGCAATAACTAAATTGGGTTTGGAATTCATGTGCTTTTTGACAATTTCAATATATAATTTAAAAATATTTTTCCGTGCCTGTGGCAAATACCCTGCAAGTTTTTTGCATAAAGTTTTATTAATTTTAAAAATTTTCTTGATAATGGCAGCCTCTTTATCTGTTTTCAATAGACGGATATTTTCTAATATGCATGTTTATTGATGAGCCCATTCCATATCGTGAGCCAGATTATCTTCAAGTCAAAAATTAGTGACCAGTTCTCAATATAATAGAGGTCGTATTCGATTCTCTTTTCCAACGATGTATTTCCACGCCAGCCGCTAATCTGTGCCCAACCTGTAATACCTGCCTTCATTTTGTGTCTCAACATATATTTTGGGATAGTATTCCTAAAATTTTCTATAAAGACAGGGCGTTCAGGACGGGGTCCTACAATACTCATGTCTCCACGCAATACGTTAATAAATTGTGGAAGTTCATCCAGACTCGTCATTCTAAGGAATTTACCTATTTTTGTGCACCTGGGATCGTCCTTTTTTGCCCAAACAGGGCCTGTTTCCTGCTCGGCGTTTACGTCCATTGTTCTAAATTTTAATATGTTGAATAACTTGCCATCCAACCCCATCCTTTCCTGCTTAAACAAGACGGGTCCTTCGGAATTTAGTTTAATCAATATGGTGATAAGTAACATAACAGGACTCATAAAAGTTAACACAAAAGAAGAAAAGACGATATCTAAAAACCGTTTTACAATAATATTCCATCCGTAAAGTGGTGAATCGCGCAGGCTGATAAGAGGCATACCATCAAAATCACTTACACTACCGCGCAAGGTAACAAACTCAAAGAGGTCGGGTAAAACTATAATGCTAACAGTCTCGTCCGCTATATAATCCAGAACTTCTTTTAACTGACTGTGGGCATGGTAGGGTAAGGCAATGAAAACGATATCAATGCCAAGTTTTTTAATTATTTCGCGAATCTCTGAATACTTTCCCAAGACCTTTATTCTCTGTATTTCGTTTCCAATGCTATTTGTATCATTTGATAAAAATCCCGATATATGAATTCCGAGCTCGGGATGTTTCTGCAATTTGTTTATAAGGTCTTGACTCAGTTTTTCAGTACCGACAACCAAAGCGAATCTCTGATTGTATCCCTTTTTCCTTAGCAGACGTAGAAATTCACGAAATAAAGTACGAGTTAGACTAAGAAACACAATGTTGATAAGCCAGAAGTAAAGGAATGTTAATCTGGAAAATTCATATTGACGGAAGAGGTAAGTAAGTGAGATAAGAATTAGAGTGGCAAAGGTAGATGCCTTACCAATATCTACAACCTCGGAAAACCTTGTTGAGATCCTGCGCGGACGGTATAGCCCAAATACCTTAAAAACAGTACCCCACAGGGGGATCATAAAAATCAGAAGTGTCAGGTAAATTTTGAAAGGCGGGATTTCTTTGTAAACTGGCACGATGCCAGAGTACATACGTAAATAATAGGAGGATATCCATGAAATGGACAAGATAATCCAGTCTATTATAAGTAACAGCGACTCAAAGAACTTACTGTGTTTCTTTAGCATGGAAGTTGTGTAATATTTTTTAAGAGTAGCGTTGAAAATGTATTTTTATGTGGATTTTGGCATAGACGCTCTTTCAGGAATTATAGAGTGTATAATGCAATTCTGGACAAAGCGAATAATTTATTTTGTTTTTTCGGCCTCACGGAATGCCATCATACCACCACTCATGTTGAACACCTTCTTAAATCCTGCCTTTAACAAGATGGCGGCTGCAGTGTGGGCGCGGCCTCCACTACGGCATACCGTAATAATCTCGGTTTCTTTGTGCTTTTCCAGTTCATTTAGCCTTTGAATTATTTGCCCAACGGGGAAGTTGAGGACGCCTTGAATAACTCCCAACTCGCCCTTAAGTTCGGCAGGTTCTCTGACGTCCAGTATTATCGTGCCAGCTAGCTGATTACTTTTGATGCGACGCTTAACCTCTGAAACAGGAATGGTGGGGACTGGCTGTTCATTAATACCGGGAGAAAGAGTGCCCTTAATCTCACAAGCTGGTGCATCTACGGGAATCCAGGCTGCCTTAGGGTCTCGGGCACAAGCGTAATTAGCCTTCAGTACATCCTTCATCCAATCAGCAGCCCCTAGTTTCATATCTGTAAGCCATTTGATATATGCATCTTTTGTACGCGGTTGTAAATTGGGATTGCATTTTTTTTGCTCACCCAAACTTGATGGTTTGCAGCCTCGGTATTCATGGGCAGGGTATACAATTAAATGATCAGGTAACTTTATAATCTTTTGCAAGGATTCCCAGTGTTCACCGGGGTCGCCGCCTGGTAAATCTGTACGGCCCGCTCCACCATCATTTAAAAATAATGTATCGCCCGTTAGAATACGATCCGTAAATATCAAACATATGCTATCCTTGGTATGGCCTGGTGTGTGCATGACCTTTACAGGTATATCGCTCAAGTGGCAATCAAAACCATCCGAAACACGAAACGATACACAGCGAACAGGTGAATTTTGGTGCATGACATATACAGCGTTTAGTTGGTCAGCAAGTGCTCCAGAACCAGAGATGTGATCTGCGTGGGTATGTGTATCTAATACATGGGTAAGTTTTAACCCTTCGTTTTTAATGAAGGATACATATTCGTTCACGTGTTCCAGTACAGGGTCAACCACGATCGCTTCTTTTGTATTTTCCGAACCGACGAGGTAGGTTTTACAGGAAGCCTTATTTAACTGGTTGAATATCATTTGATACTCCGCTGTAAATGAATAGATTCTTCATCTCCGCTCGAAATGACGTCACACTGAGCGAAGTCGAAGTGTAACTAAAAGACTCGACATTGAAATTCCCAGGCATAAATTTAACGAATATTACAATATGTAAAATTACAATTGTCTGAGAAAAGCAACCAGATCGTTTTTCTCCTGAGCATTCAGGTTAATTTGTAATACAAGGTTAAAAAACTCGACCGTATCTTCTAATGTTAGTAATCGCCCATCATGCAAATAAGGAGGAGAATCTTTGATTCCTCTTAAGGGAAATGTTTTGATAGGGCCCTCAGCGCGAATGTACTGACCATTAATCAACTGGGGTTTGTAAAACCTCTCTACTTGTAGATCATGCATCTGATTATCAGTATAGTAGGGTGCCGGGTGGCAAACTACACATTTCCCTTTACCAAAAAATATTACTTCGCCTTTTTTTCCAGAATCGGTTGCCTTTTTTGGATCAAGCTGGCCGTAAATATCAAGTTTAGGCGCAGGCGGAAAGTCAATTAGTGCCATGAACTCTGCCATGAAATGAACCTGACTGCCACGTTCAAGGATGTTTACGCCTTTTTTGGAAGCAGTCAGATGATCGCCATCAAAATAAGCAGCACGCTGTTCGAACTCAGTAAAGTCTTCCACTGATTTAAGGGCACGCTGCGAGCCAAAAAGCCTCTGAATATTTACCCCACGCAAAGAAGGAGTATCAATGCGGTTTCTGTGAGATTGTGGACGAATATCACCAACCAAATGAGTTGCAGCCGAGGTATGTCCATTCACATGACAGTCAAAACATGCAACACCCAGGCTTGGTTTTTCGCTTTTTCTATCTGCCGTTGCATTGAACTGTTGTTGAGGAAACTGTGTAACCAAAAGTCGCAGACCTTCTAACTGTTTTGGGTTTAAGATGCCGTTGAATATTTCGTAATAATTATCCAATGTCACCAACTTGCCTTGCGAAACATCCCCCATGTCTTTGTGAGTGGTTAAATAAATTGGTGGTGGAAATTCGGGCAGAAAGTGATCTGGTATGTCAAAGTCTAAATCAAAACGTTCCAGGCGTGTAACTTGTTTTATTTGCTTCTGTGAGAATAACATTCCACCTGAAGAGTGATTTGGGTGTGGTAGTGGAAGATAGGGAAACAAATTTTTTTCTTTAATTGCATCAGGGGTCATGTTGGCTAGTTTTTCCCATGTCAATTTACCTTTTAATCGGGCAGTTGGTCCCACAGGTAACGGTTTTCCCCCTGACATGGTAACTTCTGTGGTTGCTTTTTGGGAAAGATCGTATCGTTCGTCAAGTAAGTCCATATGACGTTTCATCACATCAGCCTTTTGTGCTTTATCCTGCGCCATGACTTTGTCAAATGGTTCTTCAATAACTGATGTATAGCTTGACTCTCTCTTTTCCTGGGCATAGGCAGACGTCAAGCCTGTAATAAGAAAAAGAAGAATTACGAAAAGCGCAATAGAGTATTTCTTTGCATACAACATGCTTCGCCTCCTTTGTAACTTTGAAGTATTGTCCCACAGAGAACACAGCGTGGCAGAGCCGCAACCAAAGATAGCACACAGATTACGCAAGTTAAACAGATTTACACAGATTTTGCAGCTTAAAAATCTTTGCTAAAAAAACAAGGTTTTATAAATTTGTATCCAGAGAAATACTCTGTGGTTCCATCTATTTTCCTCTCTTTTCATAAAAGTTTTGACATTACCTTAAAAGGGCTTTACTAATTGTAATTACTCGCATCTATTTGTCAACGTTTTATTTAGCGGGTAATTTCTGCTTTATTAAACTGATATAAACAACGCTATTACTGTAATTACGCTTTATTCTTGACATAAATTTTCTATAATATTAATATAATAAGTGATAATAACTTTTGTAGACTCCTATATTTACAATAAACTTTGTGGACTAAATTTATTATGAATAAAAGTCATAAAATACTTGTTATAGATGATGATAACTTGATGCGTATATCATTTAAAAGTCTACTAGAAGAAAACGGGTACTTTGTTTATACGGTTTCTAACGGGGATGAAGCCGTTGTGCTTTTAAACAAGCAGGTAGTGGATTTAATTTTATTTGATTTGAGATTACATGATATCAGCGAACTTTCGCTGGTAAACAAGATTAAAGAGGCTTCTCCCAATACAATCATACTCGTTATGATTGATCAAAATAAAATCAAGACCGCTATCAATACCATGTGTCTGGATAATGTTGACTATATCTTAAAACCTTTAGACCCGGATTATTTAAAAAAAACTGTCGAAAAAGCACTTTACAAGCAACAGTTGGAAACCAGTCTTAAAAACACGCTTGTAGAGAAAGAAATGTTTAGCAATATTAATAAAATTATTGCTACCAGTCTGGACATTCGGGAGGTTTTCCCAGCCATATGCAGCGAATTAAAAAAAGTTATCCAATTTGACCGCGCTTGCTTGATTATTTCCAATGAACAAGGGCAAGGGTTCCAGGTATTTGCACTGACAAAAACATACAATTTCAGCGAGATCAACGAGGGGGAATCTTTTCCGCTGTCTGGCAGTCTTCTGGAGGAAGTTATCAAAACCGGAGAACCAGTCATAGTAAATAACACAGAAAGAGGTCTTTTTTGGACAGACAAGGTGCTGTGCAAAGAAGGGATACGCTCCCGATTAGGATTTCCGCTTACATACAAAGGTAAAGTACTTGGCGCTATTACATTTGGCAGTGAAAAAGCAAACAGTTTTAGTGACCATTGTCATTATTACCTCTGGCAGATAGCGCCGCAACTCACAATAGCCCTTGAAAACACAAAGCTGTTTAAACGCATCAAAGCCTCAGAAGAACGCTATAAAACATTATTTAACAATGCTGCAGATTCTATGATGATGTTAGACCTGAATGGGAAAATTCTTACGATAAACCAGCGGGAAGAAGAAATTATTGGTTATAAGACGGAAGAACTTTTGGGCAAATATATTTATGATTTCTTACCTAAAACTTCAAAGAAGTTTGTGACAGAACTGCTTGCAATGGCAGTTAACACTAAAGTTCAGACAACAGAGATTGAGGTTGTTAGCAAATACCAGCAGACCTTGGTTATGGAATTAGATATTACGGTGGTAAAAGAAGAAAACAATGTTTTGTATATATTGGTGCATTTTAGAGATATAACTAAAAGAAAAAATCTGGAATTGGAGCTGAAAGAAGAAAAGAAAAAACTAGATAATATTGTAAGTGAAATAGGAGCGGATCTGTTAGTCATTAGCAAGGATTATAAAATATGCTGGGCGAATAAACGGTTAATTGAAAATCACCCTTTGGGCAAAAGTATCCTGAATCATACATGTTTTGATACCTATTGCCACCTTCAATCCGTTCCTGATGATTGTCCTTCCATCAAGGTGTTCAAAACTGGGAGAATAAACCAAACAGAGTATGTCGTTCATAATCATCATAAAAAGATATTTTACAATGTGGTTAGCTCCCCAATTTTTGATAAAAAAGGAGTGGTAGTACAGGTGTTGGAGCTGATTCAAGATATTACGGAAAAAAAACATGAGGAAGAAAGCCAAAAGAAGCTTCAGCAGCAGTTAATTCACTCCGACAGGTTGATTTCTATGGGACGGCTTGCAGCCGGTGTTGCTCACGAAATCAATACTCCTCTTGCCATCCTTTCTGGCATGGTACAGGGCTTTCTTGAAAGGGATAATACGTTTACAAAGGAGACTGTAAAGGAATTTAAAACAATACAGAAAGTAACAAAACGTATTGAAAAAACTGTGGATTCTCTGCTTGACCTTTCGCACTCTGAAGGAAATGAACAACCGAAACTCATTAATGTAAATGAATTGATTAAAAATACAATTTCTCTTATTGCTGAACAGTTTACTGCAAAAAACAAGAACATTGTCTTGAAACTATCTTCGCAATTACCAAAAATCAAGTGTTTTGCAGAACAATTGCAACAGGTGTTTATGAATTTACTAATTAACGCAGACGATGCGACATGCAAAGGCGATACCATTTTAATAACCACAACGCAAAAGGACAAAAAGAATATCAATATTAATTTTAAAGACACAGGTATGGGAATTTCTAAAGATTATTTGTCTAAAATTTTTGACCCTTTCTTTACAACGAAAGAAGTTGGAAAAGGAACGGGTCTTGGCCTTTCTATTACTTATGGAATTATAGAAAGGCATCGTGGTACAATTCATGTCAAAAGTAAAGCGGGTAGAGGAACTACCTTTGATATCAATCTACCAATAGATTTTGGAAAGGCAATTGTTCATGGATAGAGGAATAAAAATATTAGTAGTAGATGATGACAAGGACTATAATTTGTACTTAACCAAATTCCTGTCTGACGAAGGTTATGTTACAAAGGGCGTTACAAAACCGATGGATGTCTTGTCAACGCTGGAACAAGAAAAATTTCATATCATAATACTGGATATGAAAATGCCTCAAATAAGCGGGACGGAATTGCTCAAAGAAATAAAATCTAAATATCCAAATATTTGTGTTATTATTTTAACAGGGTATCCTTCATTTAAAACGGCAGTTGAGACGATGAAGCTTGATGCGTTTGACTATTTGAAAAAACCTTTTGATTTAAATGATTTGCGAAAGGCGCTCAATAATGCGCAAAAAACGTATTGTCTTATCGGGAGTTCAAAGGATAAACTTAAAAGTTCTGTTGGGAAAAAGCTTAAATCCATAAGAAAGAGTAAAAGAATCACTCAGAAGCAGTTGGCAATTCGCACAAGTTTGTCGCCAAGTTTATTGTCCCAAATCGAAAATGGGCAAATTGCCGCCTCTCTTACGACACTGGATAAGTTAGCTGCCGCTCTAAATATTAAAATGTCATATTTCCTTGATGAAGAAGCCGATGAGCTCGCATTAAAGAGTAATTAAAATATTGAGTTCCAAAAAATAGTATTTTTGTAGGAATTTTGCGTTAAATGGATAAACTGATAAATATCATCTCAAGCCTGGGTTCGCCCAGGATTATGGTCATCGGTGATTTGATGCTCGATAAGTATGTATGGGGCGAAGTAAGACGTATCTCACAGGAAGCTCCCATACCAATTATTAATGTCTCTTCAGAAGACATTCGCCCCGGTGGCGCTGGAAGTGTTATAAACAACTTGCAGACCTTGGGTGCACAGGTATTTGCCTGCGGTATCATAGGAGACGATGTTCATGGACACAACCTTATGAGTATTTTTAAAGGCATGAATGTTGACACTACAGGGATTATTATTGATAAAAGTCGGCCAACTATCCTAAAAATGCGCCTGATGGGTCATTTGCAGACCGCTGGCAGAGGAGTGCAGCAACTATTGCGGGTTGATTATGAAAAGACGCATGTTATATCTGCAGAAATAGAAGCACAACTTAATAATTACTTAAAGAAAACTATACAAGCATGTGATATAGTCCTTGTTTCTGATATGAATAAAGGATTGCTTTCCGCTTCATTTTTGAAGACGATAGTAACCCTTTGTGAAAAATATAAAAAGATTGTGATTGTGGATCCTAAACTCGCAAACGATTATTCCTGTTATGAGGGATTTACAGCTATGTCTCCTAACAGACAAGAAACCGAGCTTGCCACGGGAATAAAAATTACTGATAATGATAGCCTGAATCGTGCAGGGAATAAGCTTGCTTCAAGTCTTTCACTGGAATATTGCATCATCACTATTGATAGAGACGGCATGTTCTTGTATCACAAAAATGTGGCTGGGAAAGTTATACCAACAGTACCACGCACTGTGTGTGACGTGACAGGGGCAGGTGATATGGTGCTCAGTATGTTTGGTATGGTAGTTGGGAGCGGGTATAGTTTTGAGGAAGCTGCTTATCTTGCCAATATTGCGGCTGGAATAGAGGTTGGGAAAATTGGCGCAACTCCTGTCGGCAAAGGTGAAATATTAGGCGAGCTCATAGGTGGGGAAAATCAAATATCGGGCAAAATCAAAGATGCCGAAGTGCTTGTGGGTATTTTGAACGAGCATAGAAAAAAACACGATAAAATTGTTTTCACGAACGGGTGTTTTGATATATTACATGTTGGACACATTGAATACCTTAAATTTGCCAGAAAACAGGGCGATTTACTCGTTGTAGGACTAAATACCGATCGCTCTGTCAAAAGCCAGAAAGGCCCCACGCGTCCTTTTGTTTCTGAGGCAGAACGCGCTAAAATGCTTGCCGCATTGGAAGATGTAAACTATGTAGTGCTTTTTGACGAGTTGACCCCCGTAAATTTAATCACAGCCGTAAGACCCGATGTGCTGGTGAAGGGGGAAGACTGGAAAGATGCCGGCGTGATAGGCAGAGAATTTGTTGAGTCTTACGGAGGGAAGGTTGTGCTTGCGCCATTTGTAGAAGGCGTTTCAACGACCAATATTATTTCAAGAATAATCAATAGACATAACCAGACACAGCCTGAGAAAAAGACTATTGGTCAAACTCGTTAAATTAGGCATTCGGAACTATTTTAATGTAGCGCTAACTGCAGTTCGCACTACAACTGCAACATTGAAATGCCCGAACGTTAAATTATACCTTCAGCGACTTTCCTTTTTCATGCCACAAAAACACGTTACAAAGCCGCAAAGAAAATAATTAGTGGCTGTGTGGCTATTTTGAGATAAAAAAAGAATCATTTATGAACGACATTGAAATCCAATTACAAGAAAGCATAGATACAAAAAAGGCATTATTGTCAGCGAATCTAGATGTAATCAGAGAAATAGCCGATGTTATTATCAAGGCATACAAAGACAAGCGCTGTGTCTATCTGATAGGCAACGGGGGAAGCGCCGCAGACGCACAGCACATTGCAGGCGAATTAATCGGGAGGTTCAAAATAAACCGACGCCCGCTTCCTGCGATTGCACTGACAACCGATACATCTGTAATAACTGCCATTGCAAATGACTTTGGCTATGAAACCTGTTTTGCAAGGCAGATTGAGGCGTTAGCAAAACCAGGCGACATCCTTTTGGCATTCAGTACCAGCGGGAATTCAAAGGGTATATTAAATGCGGTTCAAGTTGCAAAAAGTCTCAGGGCAATTACCATTGGATTTACAGGTAAGGACGGCGGGCTTTTAAAAAGTGTTGTAGACATCTGCCTGAAAATCCCTTCAGACAACACGCCGCGGATACAGGAATGTCACATCACCGTTGGGCACATTATATGCTCTATTGTGGAGAAAGAGATTTTTGGTGCAGTAACTAAATAAACAATTGTAGATAAGATAAGGTGGCATGGACAAACTTGCTTGTCCGTGAACCAAGCAATTATTAGGTTTATATTGTGATGTGATGAATGATTGTAGGGTTTTCAAATGAAAAAGAGAAAAGCCGTTTTTCTTGACCGGGACGGCACTATTCTCGTCCACGAACCATATCTAAGTTCTCCTGACCAATTAAGTTTACTACCTAATGCTGCAGAAGGAATCCGCCTTTTCAAGAAACATGGTTATCTGGTCATCGTTGTAACTAACCAGTCAGGCATTGCAAGGGGACTTTTTGATGAAGAACGCTTAATGCTTATTCATAAAAAAATGATGGGTATGCTTGAAAATGAAGGAGCGAATATTGACGGTCTCTATTATTGTCCACACCACACGGAAGGAATTATTGAACGATACAAAATAGATTGTGATTGCAGAAAACCGAAACCCGGGATGTTTCTTGATGCCGCAAGGCGACACCGCATTGATCTTTCTCAGTCCATAATGATTGGTGATTCGGAAGTGGATATGCTGGCTGGTAAAAATGCGGGCTGCAAATCAGTATTGGTAAGAAATGGCTGTGCGGGCGACGCAGGCATTGTTCCTGTAATGAATATGGATTACGTCGTAAAAGATTTATTAGAGGCAGCAAAGATTTTTACTTGTAAAGGAAAGGCATAAAATATGGCAATACCTGATTGTTAACAATTTATGCTGCCATTATTGAAAGACTGTCTGTGGAACTTCAACACATAGAATATTTGAAATCAAGAAAATAGATTCAGATTATTTTTGGGCAGGGAGATACATACGAAGAAGTCCTTTCTGATGTAAAATCTGTAATACGTTTTCATATCGAAACATTTGGAAAAGATATTCTTGAACTTGAACCACCTATACTCAATGCTTTTATTGCAGATGCGAAAGTATAAGTGTGATGCAAAAATTTCCGGTTGGTGCTCTGAAACAGCGGGTAATAAAACAGTTTGGAGATTTTAAACTACAAGATTAAATCCAAGTTGGTTGTCGTACTGTTTATGCGGAAATGAATAATTCCTGTTTTTCAACAAGTCTGCAATATTAAAGAAGTTCACATAAAACTGTTCTGCCTGTTTCATGTAAGCGCCTTCTAGTTTGCTATAATCCTCCAGCATCTTTTTCTTGTCGGAAACAATGCCATTTAAAGATTCCAATTCTCCTTTATAAGTGTCTGCCCACTGGATAATCATGTCTTTTGTCACTTCAACATGAAACTGGATACCATAAATATTACGGCCAATTTTTAACGTTTGATTCTGGCAGAGTTCCGAAAAAACCAGTCTTTTCCCATTTGCTGGAATGCCAAAAGTATCACCATGCCATTGAAATACCTTAAAAATTTCCGGAAGGTCTTTAAATAAATCATCACGTAATCCACTGTCATTAACAACTATTTTGTACCATCCAATCTCTTTCGCAGGGTTTTTCGTTACCCTTGCCCCCGCCGCCTTTGCAATCAATTGCGCACCAAGGCAGATGCCTAAAAAAGATACCTTACCTTCAACGATTATTTTTTGAAGTAAAATATCCTCGTCTCTTAAAAAAGAATATTTCTCTTCTTCGTACACGTTCATGGGACCGCCAAGACTGATAACCGCCTGTATGTCTTTATGCAGTTTTGGGACTTTGTCGCCTTGCGATAAATCCACAACGGCATATTCTATCTTATTGTCTTCAAGGAAATCAGCAATTGTTCCCGGTCCTTCTATATCAATATGTTTTATAAATATGACCATATTCTTCTCGTATCAATGGGACACAGATTTAAAAATACTAAACACTAAATCCCTAAATTCGAAACTCCAATTTCTAAATTACCAATGACTTGTTCTGTATGTCTCTATCTTCCAATCTCTAACTTCCGATTAGTGAGGCGGGTTTAGGATTTTCTATTATTCGTGTGATTTGTGTCAAACACTTTATTCTTTATCGCTGAGCTTGAACACGCAGTATTCAGCGCACATGGAACAAACCTCATCGTTTTGAGGGCGTCCTTTTTCCCGAATACTTCTAGCCACCACAGGATCAATGCACGTGTTGAATTGGCCTTCCCAATCCCGCTTTCGCCTGAGTTGTGACATGGTTTTGTCCCATTCCCATGCCGACTTAATACCTTTGGCAATATCAGCAGCGTGGGCCGCAATTCGTGCTGCCATTACACCATTTCGGACATCGGCTGGACTTGGCAGGCTTAGATGTTCTGTCGGCGTTACGTAGCATAAAAAATCTGCCCCTGCGGCGGCTGCGATAGCGCCTCCAATGGCAGATGTAATATGATCGTAGCCGGGAGCAATATCTGTGACAATCGGGCCGAGTACGTAAAAAGGAACTCCTTTACAGAGTTCCTTTTGTAATTGTACCTGAGAGACAACCTGATTCATCGGCACATGTCCAGGTCCTTCTACCATAACTTGCACATCGGCGGCGAGTGCCCTCTGTGCCAGTTCAGCAAGGACATTTAATTCGTAAACTTGTGCCCGATCAAATGCGTCTGCCAAGGCGCCTGGACGCATGGCGTCTCCAAGGCTTATGGTTACATCATATTCTTTTGCAATAGCCAGTATCTCATCATATTCTTCATATAGTGGATTTTCGCGTCCGTTGTGTATCATCCATTCCACTAAAAAAGTCCCACCACGGC
This sequence comes from Planctomycetes bacterium GWA2_39_15, assembly GCA_001824485.1. GTDB lineage: Bacteria > Planctomycetota > Brocadiia > Brocadiales > Brocadiaceae > 2-12-FULL-39-13. The sequence goes on from MHXP01000022.1 coordinate 14,676, forward strand.
TTACTACACCACAAATACGTTTGTTCTCCTTTAGGTGCTTAAGTACTCCTCTAGTAGCGCCGCAATGAATGGTAATGAAATCAACTCCGTCCTCACAGTGCAGTTTTATTGCTTCAAGCATGTCGCCTGCAGTCATATCGACAATTGAACGCTTTTGCTGAACAGCCTTGACGGCTGCCTCATAAATCGGTACGCTGCCTACCGCAATGGAGGCTGTATCTATAATTTTTTTACGTATTGCTCGTAAATCACCGCCGGTGCTAAGGTCCATAACGGCGTCAGCTCCAGCCTCTTCGGCAGCACGTAATTTTTCTATTTCTTTTCCAATGTCAGCATAATCGCCAGAAGTGCCAATATTGGCATTGACCTTAGTTTTGAGTCCTGCACCAATGCCGCAAAGCTTTGTGGCTTTACGCTTGTGGTTTGCAGGAATAATAATCTTACCTTCGGCAATACGCGACCTGATAAATTCAGGGTCTAAGCACTCATCTTTTGCGACCCGTTTCATTTCTTGTGTAATTATGTTTTGTCTAGCCAGTTGTAACTGTGTCATGTTCTCCCCAATTTTTACCCATAAAATTCAGCACACCGCAGAGAGCACAAAAGGAGCAGAGATAAAAAGCAGGAAGTTTAGAGGTTGGGAAGCCATGAGGCTAAGTTTCTCAACTTCTTAACTTTCCAGATTCTCATCTTCTGGTCTTTTGTGTGTCCTGCGTGGCGAATTGATTCCTCTTTTAGCCAATGCGTAGAGCCGTGCTACTTCGGCATCCGTTAATTTTCGATACCTGCCCATTTTCAAGGTCGGATCATATAAATTGCCGATTTTTATGCGTCGCAAAATACGCACCTTGTATCCGCATTCATTGAGCATGCGGCGGATCTCTCTGTTTTTGCCTTCTTTCAACATCATCTCAAACCTGCTTCTGTCTTTGCCTTTCTTCACATGTTGAACCTTTACCGGCCGTGTCTTGCCGAAAGAAAGCCAGATGCCCGACTTCAATGCCTTAACAGCCGTGTCTGTCAGGTAACCGTCTACCTCTACAAAATACGTTTTATGTACCTCGTATTTCGGATGAGACAGTTTATTTGCAAGATCGCCATCGTTAGTTAAAATGATCAGCCCTTCGCTTTCCTTATCCAGCCTTCCTA
>MHXP01000022.1:15956-16620 GCA_001824485.1 Planctomycetes bacterium GWA2_39_15
CCCTGCCTCTGCCAGTATTTTTTGCAACCGTTCTAACATAAATAATATTTCCTAAAATCACAATTCCCACTCTTGACGGAATGCTGTTTTAATTTCACGGGCACCATGTACTACTGCAAGAATTTCTATATCCTCAGTATCCTCTATAATTCGATAAACAATTCTGTAATTTTGATAAATGACTTCCCTGAATTTGTAACTTTCAAGTTCTGGTACAATACGACCACAACGAGGCATCATCTCAAGCTTTGTGGTTGCTTTGATAAGAGACTTTATGAATCGAGTCGCGTATGTTTTGGAATCTTTGGCAATATAAGCATGAATTGCTTGTAAATTGTTACTAGCCTTTTCTGTCCATCTTATTTTACCCATTGCTCGACTCTGGTGAGAAGTTCTTCAGTGGTCAAGAGCTTTCCGTCCTTGGCATCTTTAAGACCATCAAAGACTTGAGCAACGAAGTTTATCTCATACATTATGTCTTCAAAAGAGCACTCGTCGGGCAATTTTTTTATAGCTTCTATAGTGACTTCTTTAAGTAATCCCATTTTAACCCCCCCCCTCCAAGTTCAATCTTAAACGAATCAAACCCACAAACATCTTTTGCTAACTCTTACTTTTTACTTTCCTTTTCGCATCCCGCAGCATTTCCTGCGCCTGTTTTCTG
>MHXP01000023.1 GCA_001824485.1 Planctomycetes bacterium GWA2_39_15
ATATCGGATCATCCATAAAATTCGCTCAAAAGCAAATCCACTGCCCGACCTTAAAATCGCTGGAAATTTAGTTGAATTACCATTCTGGATATGGAAGGTTGGGGAGCAAAGGGATAGATGCTACATACTGAACGACGGAGAATTTATTAAAATTACAAATAACAAGGATATCCTGGTTACTATAAAGAAAAATGAAGAATTTGAGAAAAATATGCCGAAGTTAAGGGCATCGGTTGGAACCTCTATCAAGATTCGCCCAAGAGCAATTACCACAACCATGTTTTCACGATTATTTTTTTCGGATGTGTTTATCCATGGGATAGGAGGAGCTAAATACGATATAATTACCGATGAAATTATCAGGGAATTCTTCGGTGTCGAACCACCAGCTTTCGCAACAATTTCCTCAACCTTGTTTTTACCCTTTAATACTTTTGATGCAAGCATCAAAGAATTGCAATGGTTGGAGCAGGTTGTTAACGATATGCGCTATAATCCTGAGAGGTATGCCTCAAAAGAGGCGCGTAAAGATGCAGACTTTATAAATAGAGTTGAGGAAAAGCAAAGGTTACTGAAGATGATAAATGTCTGTAACAAAAATGAAAAAAGGCAGTATTTTAATCAAATCAAGGAATTGAACAGGTTGCTGCTGACCCAAATAAACACTGAGTTTCAAAACAAGCAGAGAGAAATAAATAAAATCAGGAATGACCTTGTTTACAATGAAGTTGTGAGATTCCGTGAATATCCTGTTTTTATATATCCTATAAAGGTTCTAAGGGAATATTTTCTGAGCGTCTTTTCCTCAGCGTAAAATAAAGATATAAAACCGTTATAACAGCAATTGCTGAAGAAACAATAATCAGTTTTGTATTAATATCGAGGACTGGATAAAATGCCTCCTTCACATCAATTTCTACCAAAAGAATCCATGTAACATCTCTAAGATTATCGAGTGGTGTATATGCGCTGACAACAGGAATATTGCGATAGTCTTTTACTGTCATTACATCGGTGTTTCCGCGAAATGCGTCTTTTGTAGCTTCAGTATTGATTTCTAGTTTTAAAATGGTATTTTGACTGAGGAATCTGGATTTTGAGCGCATGAAATGGTCATCACCTACAATATAAATCTCACCTGTATCACCCAAACCATCCCGCTGAGATAAAAAAACGTCTATTCTGGAATACGGAACCTCTACAATTATAACGCCTAAAAGCTTATTAGTAATGTCATACACTGGAGCGGATGACATTATTATAAAGTCTTTTGCCTCTTCGCACCATGTTAAATCAGAGAATTTAATACTATTTAATCCTTCTTTAAACACTTCACCAACAACAAAAGATGCGTATTCTCCTGTTTTCAGATTTGTTCCAATATACTCATCTCTTTTAACTCCAAAGACAACGTTCCCATCTAAATCCACCAGAAATATATTATTATAACCATACTGTCTAAGGAAATGTTCTAACAGTGGTCCGTAATAGGTATCCACCTGTTTATAGGAGGGATCATTAAAGCCTCCTGCCTTAAAGGCGTTTGAAAATCTTGGTAAACTTTGGACAACCAGCGGGTTTTTGGAAAGCACATTGACATCTCCGTATCTTTCAAAGAAAAAATTCTGAATTTGCATTTTCTTGATTTCGCGCACGGAGATTAAGTGATTCAAGACCTCATTTTTCAGGGCGGGACTAAGGGTTTTATAAGTCAACGGCCCCATGATAGTTAAAAACGTAATAACGGCAATACCCGATGCACTCAGAATTTTATAAATTGGTTTCAATTCGATTATTCAAGATCCATTGGATACTTGCTCCTAAGTAACAGGTCGTACTTTGATGCTCACGAAATATAAATTAGAGATTTCTCGCTTTTCACGCTTCAGAATGATGAGGACTGTCGTCCTGAGCGAAAAATCTAATTTAAAATATTTAATGGCGCTAAATATTACAAATAAAATTAAATTTGTCAAGTCTATTAAGTTACCGACTGATAGGTTTCAATAAGAAAATTTACATCTTCCACATCGCCGTCTACCACTTCAATTGTAAAGTGGGAAATATGATTCGCTTTAAGGATACCAATAATCTTATCCATATCCATATCGTACCCCCTTGAAAAATGCGAATGTGTATCGCCATCAGGACTTTTTAGATTCCAATTGATGGGGGTTCGATTGGTATTCAGATGTACACCAATTACCTGACATTGCATACAAATCATGTCAAGAGCTGTGTAGAAGTCAAATTTATTTAAAATGGCGGATGACCATAGGTGCCCGGTATCGAGCCAAACTGGACAATCGAGATATATTAGGTGATCGGGCGACTGGTTACCGTTGCCAATACCTGGAAAGTCATTTTCGATGCAAAGAATGTAGGATGGGTATCTTTCTCTAAGTTGTTTCATATTTCTTTTTACTGTATTTTGATAATTCCGGAACTCTTCCGTCTCTAAAAATTTTGGATCCATTACTCTTGTATCATTTAGCCGATATTTATTGTTGATGGCCTCACGCAATACCTTTCCATAGTTGGCTGGATCATTTTTAATAGGTTTTTGGGTCATAAAAAATCCATGAAACAGGGCAATCTTACTTTTAAGCATCTCCATAATGTAACCAGTGTTTTGGAATCCTGAAAGAATAGCATCAAAGTTGTCATTAGCCAGATTGATAAAATAATCCGACAGTACAGGGGCATGAACGGAGAAATCGATATTAAGAACTTTAAGTCTATCAAACAAGTCCCTTGTTACAGAATTATGTAACTGAATACCAAACACAAAACCGTTAGATTCAATTAAATCCTTGCATCGCTTAATCTTTGCAAGTGTATCGCCATGATAAAAACACATTGTGCTCAGTTCTATTTTTATACTCATTTAGTCTGAAATTACCTCGCTGATAATCATATTTTAATCATTTCAAGTCAAGATTAATCTTAATTTACACTTAAATAAAGAACCGCTTTTTTAGTCTTTTATGAATCGGTTGATTATTTATATCTCTTTAGTGTAGAATCATTTTAAAAAAATAAAAGACGAAAACTAAAGGTTTATGTAAATAATTTTCTCTGAAGAAAATTGGTTAATACTGTAGTAACATTGATGCTGACGTAAGAGTAATTAATCCAAAATTTTATTGATATTCGTTCTAATATTGATATAATTTTAATATATTTTGAGCGCCAGTAGCTCAGCTGGATAGAGCATCGGATTTCTAATCCGGCGGTCGAGGGTTCAAGTCCTTCCTGGCGCGCCATATATAAATATCAATTTTTTTCATATACTGTGGTGGGCGTAGCTCAGCTGGTTAGAGCATTAGACTGTGGCTCTAAGGGTCGCGGGTTCGAACCCCGTCGCTCACCCCAATTTTCAGTCCCACTTCAATTTTATTGTAGCGGGACTTATTTGTTTATTAATGTCAGATGCTTTTACAGGTTAATGCTATAAATATAAGGGTAAATGCAGTTGACTTTTTTATGAAATTAATTATAATCCATCATTTGTAAAATTGTTTCTAGTAGCCATTTGAGAAAAATTGTTAAAAAGGCGTCATTAATCTGTAAATTATGCGCTCGTAGCTCAATTGGATAGAGTGGTGGACTTCGAATCCAACGGTTGCAGGTTCAAGTCCTGCCGGGCGCGCCATCCATAAACCTAATAAACGAAATGGATAGTGTATTTAGATGCGCCCTTAGCTCAGTTGGTAGAGCAATTGACTCTTAATCAATGGGTCGAAGGTTCGAATCCTTCAGGGCGCACCAATAAATATCCAAATAACGTTTAGATAATATATTGTGTTGAGCGAGGGTGGCGGAACTGGCAGACGCGCAAGATTTAGGATCTTGTGCCTTACGGCGTGGGGGTTCAATTCCCCCCCCTCGCATTGTAAGTTGGTTTAAAAGCTTAAGATTCTTTTGAATACAGATGAACACCGATTGTAATAATCTAAAATAATTAGCAGACATTATTCCATTTTCTGTGTATGTCTGTTGAAATCTACATCTAAATTAATAAGTTTTATAAGTAGCGGGTGTAGCTCAGTGGTAGAGCGTCACGTTGCCAACGTGAATGTCGTGGGTTCGAACCCCATCACCCGCTCCATTTTTTTATCTCAGGAAAAAAGTATTACAGGATATTAAACAATGAATGTAACAATTACAGATGCCGGTCCTTGTAAAAAGGTTTTAAAATTCGAAATACCAAAAGAAACTATCGAAAGCGAGTATGAAAAAAAAGCAAAGGAGATTTGTGATACTGTAGAATTATCTGGTTTTAGGAAGGGACGTGCACCGCGGAAATTGGTCGAAAAGCGGTTTGGAACTCAAATAAAAGACGAAGTAAAACAAACAGTTGTTAGCGACAGTTATCAGAAGGCGCTTGAAGAACACAAACTAAATCCTGTAGGAAACCCAACTTTTGGCGAAATAAAACTGGAAATTGGGCAACCCCTTAATTTTGACGTAACACTCGAAGTGTGGCCAACCTTTGAAATAGGGCAATATAAAGGCATGCTATTAAAGAAAAAGCCAGCCACTGTAACAGATGCAGATACAGAAAAGGCATTACAGGGCATGAGCCTTAGAAAGGCACAATTAACAGTTGTAAAAGATGGTGAAGTAAAAAAGGGAGACCAAATTATTTGTGACTGTAAAATAAAGGTAGGTAAAAGCACCGTATTAGAAGACGAAGACGTGGAAATCCTTGTTGAAAACGGTGTCGAGATTGTCAACACAACAGTGCCGGATTTAGCAACAATATTAGAAGGCACGAAGTCAGGCAAAGATTGTGAAATTAGCGTTAAACTATCGGACAAATTTACTAATGAAGAATACCGTGGAAAAGACGCAAAATTAAAACTTATAGTGAAAGAAATAAAGCGACTCACCATGCCTGAAGTTAATGAAGAATTTGCCAAAGCACTGGGCTTTAATTCTCTGGATGACTTAAAGACCAACTTACATAAGCGGATTGAAATTGATAAAAAAAATTGGGCAGAAGACGACTTGAGGAATCAGATACTTGATGTACTCTTAGACCAAACAAAATTCGACCTGCCTCAAGATTACGTAAGTTATCATACTGAACAAAGAGTCTATAAACATCAGATGAACTTGTTAAAAAGGGGCTTGCCTTTAGAAGAAATTCAAAAGCAGACTGAAGCAATTAAAAATGCGTCAGCAGATTCTGTAATGAGAGAATTAAAGGCGTCCATTGTTTTAGATAAAATTGCAGAAAAGGAAAAGGTGTTCGTCACTGAAAATGAAGTAGAACAACGAATTGCTGATATTGCACGAGCATACAATACGGATGCGCCACGAATCCGCAAGCAGCTACAGCATCAAGGGAGTTTATCTTATCTACGAAGCGAGATGCGTGAAAATAAGGTGTTAAATTATTTACTTAAAGAAGCTAAAATTGAAGAATAATTCAAAAGACTTCAAAATCAAATAAATAAGGAGTTCTTGTGCATAAAAAATATTTGTTATCTTTAGAAAACGGTGAATTTCCTGTAATAGAGTCAATGAAGACATATAATAGTCTATTCGTGCCATACGTTGTTGAGAAGACTAGCTACGGCGAGAGGCATTACGATATATTTTCCAGGTTACTTAAAGATCGCATCATCTTTATTGGTTCAGCCATCGAGGATACTTTATCAAACCTGGTTATAGCGCAGATATTATTCCTCCAGAACGAAAACAAAAACCAGGATATTAATATCTACATCAATTCGCCGGGTGGCTCAATCACTGCGGGTCTTGCCATTTACGATACAATGCAGTTTGTACAGTGCGACGTTGCGACCTACTGCATAGGACAGGCATACAGCATGGCTGCTATCCTTCTTGCTGGCGGAACAAAGGGAAAGAGGTATGGACTTCCCCATACCCGTATTATGCTCCACCAACCATGGGGTGGTATGAAGGGCACGGCTACTGATATTAGCATTCAGGCAGAAGAAATATTGAGAATGAAGAAATGTTTGAATGAAATCCTGGTAAAACACACAGGACAATCTTTGAAACGTATCGAAGAGGATGTTGACCGAGATTACTACATGTCCTCACAGGAGGCAAAGACGTATGGGCTGGTAGATGAGGTGATAGAATCCTTACGAGACAAAAAATAAATTGTAAATAAACAAAGAAACAAAAAAGAACACGCAGTTGCGTATCCTTTTTTATTTATCATAAATACCGTTTCACGCCTTACTACATGGTAGAGAATAATACATGTTAATTTTATGAAAAATATTTTTAAGACTGTAATACGTATCACAGTCATTATCTAAAAATGCCATCGGGCATTATTAATAACCTTTTTATAAGGAGATTCGTCTATGTATAGAAATATGATACGAAAATCATTTGCGGTGGTTGTGCTAATGATTGCAATTGGGTTTATTTGTCAAACAAGAATTTGTTTTTCTGCTGAAGATATTGAAGGAAAGGCAAATATTAATACAGCCTCTGCAGCACAACTTGCATTATTGCCTGGCGTTGGTGATAAGCTAGCCACTGAAATAATAAACTATAGGACAGCTAAAGGTAACTTCAAAACGATTGAAGATATTAAGAAGGTAAGTGGTATAGAAGATAAAAAATTTGAGAAAATGAAGAATAATATTGCAGTAGAGGGAGATACAACCATAAAGTCAACAAAGAAAGCTAAGGGTGAAAAAGAACCAAAACAAAAAGAGGGTAAATAAGCCAGTTAAAGAACAATTTCTTTAAAATTTATATGTTATCAAAAGAGGATATACCGAAAAAGTCTATCCTCTTTTTTTTGCGAATTATTTTCTTCAATAAAATTTACATAACCTAACAAGAAGTTTTCTGTTTTAAACCAATAATTTATTTATATAATTATTTGTAACAATTTAGTTTTTTGAAAGAAAAACCTGATATATGTCTTGTATTACTGTAGGGGCGAAGTATTTGCTGGTTTAAATAAGACACCCATGCTAATTCTGGCAAATGCTTCGCCCCTACAGAACGGATCGGTAAAATCTAATCCCTATTGAGATTTTCCAAAGAACTAAATTGTTACAATTATTTTAAGTAAATATTATCATTTAAATGTAAGGGTAAAAATATTTATGCGTACATACTCTTGGTATACATTCTTTTTAGTTTTTAGTCTGATTTTCACATCTCTAAATATATCCATTGCAAGTGATCCAAGAGAATGGTCGCCCACGTGGAAACTTCCTCCTGGAAAGAAACCTGAAAATATTATTGATCAGGATATTACAATACCGGGCGACGTAAAGAAAAGTCAGTTCTTCAGTCCCATCTCCTGCGGTGCCTGTCATCCTGAGATATTCAAGATGTGGAGTGGTTCCACCCATGCGAATGCATGGAGGAATCCGCTCTTTCAGGCGCTTTATAACTTGGGAAAGAAAACTGCGGAAGGGGAATCCCAAAAGAAAAATATAGAATCGTGTGTGCGCTGTCACTTTCCAATTGGCCACAGCAGTGGAGAGACAAACCTTCCTCTGGATGACGAAAAGGGCGGTGTTATCTGCGATTTTTGCCATTCCGTTAAAGCAACAACTGGCATAGGAAACGCACCTTACATATTAAGTCCCGGCAATGCTGAGGCGATGGAGGGCGGTATAAAATACGGCCCGTTTAACGATTCTCCCGATACCATCCATAAAAATCAGTATTCCGAGTTGCATACTCGCTCAGAGTTTTGTGGAGGGTGTCATGATGTGTCACACGCAGGGAATGACCTACCTATTGAACAAACTTATACTGAATGGCGTCAAGGACCTTACAACACAACTGATCCAAAAACAACAGTACACTGTCAGGACTGCCACATGAGGCAGCGGCCAGGTTTCCCGTGCACTGGCAGCACAGAGAGACCCGATAATCCTGGCTTTGCATCGCCTGAAATCATGGGTGGGAAAAAACGCCCGCATATATGGACACATTACTTTGTCGGTGGAAGCGTTACTCCAATCTCCCTGCCGCCGAACTCAGAAGTTCAGCCACAATTGGCCGTTGAGAGACTGAAGAATGCTGCGACCTTGGAATTAATTGTCGATCCGGCCTCGAAAAAAGGAGATTTGCTGAAGTTCCAGGTAAACATAAAGAATACGGGATGTGGACACTATCTACCCACCGGTCTCACCGAGATGCGGCAAATGTGGCTGGAAATATCTGTTATAGATACAGAGGGTAGAATTATTTATCAAAAAGGAAAAACCGACGAAAAAGGAACCATTGATTCAAAAGCTACTATTTATCACACTGTTTTTGGAAATGAAAAAGGCGAACCGACACTTCACGTTTGGACAGCAACTCATATTATTTCCGATAATCGCATACCTCCAAAAGGCAAAAAAGAAGAACATTTTTGTTGCTTTTTGCCAAGTGACGTTAAACCTCCATTAAAGATAAAGGCTGTATTACATTATAGGAGCGCCCCCCAAGATGTTGTAGATGCCCTATTGGGAGAAAAGTCTATGAAACTTCCTATAATTGACATGGCAGAGGTTTCTACGGAAATTAACCTGTGAGATTCATTTCAATTAAGAAAGATGCTAAAAGAAGATGTCATTGCGATGGTTCATGCCCGAAACAATCTCTAATCCCCTATTGGGACTGTCCAAAAAATAAATATTTGCAAATTCACCTGATATACTCACTCCTCTATCAACTTCAGGGAGGGGACTTAATCCCCTCTTGAGAGGGGCAAGGGGTGTATTCATTTGCCATGTATTTTGTGTGTTCTTCTTGAATGATGATTCGGTTGGTTCAGTCGTCCCCGATTGAACCGAAACGTTTGGCATCATTCACGGTTTGTGCTGGTTCAATGCTCATAGCCCAGTCAAACCGTGTGGTTCAATCTGCAAGATTGAACCTGCCCAAGGGATAAAGGAGTGTGTAATGAATTTATTTCCTTTTAAGCAGCCTGAAAGTTTCTTCATAGATATTTTCTCGCGGACCAATTGCAACAATTTCAATCAGCTTCTGGTCTGAAATCCTGTATATTACCCTGAATCGGCCTACACGAAAACTTCTTAAATCTGCAAGCTCATCCTTTAATGCTTTTCCTGAATATGGATCAGAGAGAATTGTTTGTAAAGAAGCCCTGACTTTCTTTTTTAGATATGGATGCATATTACGGATAAGCTCTGCTATGTCATTAGGAACCTTGAGTTTATACATTGGTTTCTTCACGTATAAACAAATTATTTAAAAAGTTCCTCAAGTGTGTATATACGTGCCTTCTTACTTTTAAGTGCCTTTAACCCTTCCTTAATTTCCTGCATAAATGGCAAATCTGAACGAATAGCAATAGTTTCCTTCCAGCTTTCGAATTCATCCGGACTTACCAAAACAGCCGCGGGAGAACCATTTTTAGTAATTACTACCTCCTCGTCGGTAGTGCTAACCGCTTCGATCAGACTGCTTAGTTTCATCTTTGCCTCTGATAAAGATAAGGTTTTCATCATAATAGACCTCCATTAAGGTTGACTAGAATTAAGACCATAGTAATGCTGATGTGTAAAATTGTCAAGTATTTTGTTTGTACTGCTACTAGCGTTGGGTGAAGCGGACAGACTGGGTCAAATGAAAATCTCCATTTTCATTTGGGGGGGAACCAACCCAGAGGTTGTTAATTTGCTTATAGCTTGAAGACGCC
>MHXP01000024.1 GCA_001824485.1 Planctomycetes bacterium GWA2_39_15
CATTATCGATACTGTGATAGTGGTGATGCTTACAGAAGTCATGGCTTGTTGGTTTAAGGAGTTTAATCTCTATAAGATGGGTATGATGACCTTTCTTGTCCTGGCATTGTGCATTATGAGGATTTTTACCGTTAAATACTCTCCCAGCATTAAGCGTCTATAATTCAGCTTAAATTTAATAGGAACTTAACAGATTCTTCATAATTTCTTAAAGTAACATTTGTTTAATATTGCAGAAGATTACGATATTACCAGGCATAGTTATGAGGGTCGTATTCTGGTAATAAGCAGTAAACCGGTAAGTTTACTTTATGAAACCCCTATTCAGGAGTACACCATTATGGTAATGGATACGTTTTTTATATGTCCTAATTGTGGTAATAACAAAGAATTTAGAATTTTCGCAAGCGCCTTTCGGGATATCAGACAATCGCCCGAGCTTGGAATACGCATAGAAGAGAGTGACGCCCTGCCAAATCTGCGACGGGCAGACACTTATATTGAATGCAAACTATGCTTTCAAAGATTTGAGTATGACAGCGCCGCTACCATCGGTAAAAAATACGCCCAAACGAGCTTAAGACTGCGAGAAAAATAATTTTTTAAAAAAGCTAAAGAACCCCGCTTGTTTAAAAGCACACACATAAAATTTAACACAAAATTAACAAATTCTTAATAATTAGCTAACAATAAGATTCTATTATGTTTGCATGATTAACCCAAGTTAACCATCGGCAAAAGACAGCCGGACCCCAATGCGGGAGGGCGGCCTCCTCCCACTCTCCCGCAATTAATTATTAATAACAAGGAACAGATGATTGATGAGGTAACTTATTTCTATAGCTGGCAGGGGCAGGGTGGTTCCTTTAAACACTTCCTGTTATTTCGTGATAATTTTTCAGCATGTCTTTCCACAAAAAGAGGATTTTGGTGTTTGTAGCACCCACGAGGAATAGGTGTATTTTAGATAAAGTTTTTGAGAAAAGGAGGTTTTTCGTATGAGTAGAAAATGGTATAAATATGTATTATCGTCCGCTGTAGTGGCGTGCAGTATATACACACAGGGCTTGCTTAACGATACCTTTGCACAGCAGGCTGCACAGGCAACAGAGAGCGAGACAGAGGATTTAAAGTGGCAGTTGAAGCAGATGGAAGAGGCGGTGCTCAGGCAGCAAGAGCAGATACAGGCATTGAAAAATCGTGTCGAGGGCGCACCGGTTTCAAAGGAAGAGATTAAACACGAAGTTGAGGACTATCTATCTACCGACGAAGCAAGGAAGAAGATGGGACTCGGCATGACGGGGGTTGCTGCACTCTATACTCCCGATGAAGAGAAATACTCGATAGTGTTTAGATCGAACGATGACAAATATTCACTGGGTATCGGTGGCAGATTACAGTTCCGGTATACCTATAAGGATAATGATGCAGATTATGGAGACAGAGACACAAACAATATTGACGTCCGCAGGGCAAGGCTTTCTTTTGGTGGAAACGTCTATGGCAAACTTCTCCATTATTACATTGAACTGGATGGAGATAGCTTTGACGTTGGCATAAGGGATTTTTATGTGTACTGGACGCCACTTGAAGAATTAAATGCCAAGATGGGATATTTTAAGGTGCCGTTTAATCAACAGAGGATGACAACATCTGCAAAGCTCCTGTTCCAGGATAGGGCCATTGCCAGCGAGGCATTTGATCAGGATCGAGATTATGGTGTAGATATCTACGGGAAACCATTTGATGGATACCTGGAATACCATGCCGCTGTTTTTAATGGAGCCGGTGAAGATCCTGCGGAGAGGGAGGATCAGGTGAAGGCATTGAGTAAAGGAAAAGCTGACGATAACCTCGATAATGAACTTATGTATGTGCTTAATCTGAGGTATAACCCGTTTGGGAAGTACGACACGGCTGATGAAACCGATCTGAAATACACAGAAAAATTTAAGATGTCGATTGCGGGTTCCGTGGTTTTTAATGCAAAGAGAAAGGATGAAAAAGTTGAGGATGCAGACACGATAGCCGGAGTTGCAGAATTAAGTATGAAATACAGGGGTTTCTCATGGCATAATGAGTATTTCGTAATGACAGAAGATCCTGAATCTGACGGCGATACTGTGGACTCCGATGGATTTTTTACGCAGGCCGGCTACTTTGTGATACCGAAAAAACTGGAAATCGCAGCCCGTTACTCCATGCTTGATCCCGATAACGACGTTAAAAATGATATTGGGAAGGAGTATACGGCTGGTGTAAACTATTACTTCCGCGCCCATAGGTCCAAGATACAGGCCGATTTCGGCCACTATGTGACTGAAGAAGGGGAAGAACAGGATAGGGAAGAAAATTTTGTAAGGGCACAGTATCAGATTGTATTTTAGTATTTAGAGCAAGAAAAAACACAACCCCCTGAATCGTTCGACTGAGTCTTCGGCGTGAGCTCAGACGAACGCTCACGACGAAGTCCCCCTTTTTTAAGGGGGACTTAAACGGAATAATTTGAATTATAGGAAATAAAAATGAAGAGCATGAGAAATTTTAATAAAAAGATTGCAAGCCTCGGTTTGATATTGGGTCTCGCCGGTATGGCGCTCTGCACAAATTTGCAGATAACCGCATCAGCGGGTGAAGCAACAAAGGAAAGCGCTTACCAGGAAGTGAAAAAGGAAGGCAGGCTGTACGTCTTTGCATCACCTGCGCGCAAGGCGGATTTTGAAAAGTCTGGAGAGTTGGGCAAGGGTATTATCAAGATAGGATACGGACGGAATGGTGAAACTGTCGTCTTCGATTCAGAAGAAGCGGTGATTGAGTATGAATCCCGGCTTGTAAAAGAGATACTTGGAAAGACTAATATTAAAGCCTATCGTGAGTTTAAAATTGATGGCAGGCTGTATGTCTTTACCTCGCCTACACGAAAAGCAGAATTTGAAAAAACAGGAGAAATGGGCAAAAGCATTATCAAAATAGGATACGGATCAAATAACGAAACAGTCGTCTTTGATTCAGATGAGGCTGTCGTGGAATATGACAAACGCCATTTAAAAAAATAAGTCGACTTCCCTAATTAATTTGAGTAATATACCGTACGTTCCGTTAAAAATATAAGGAGGAAAGATATCATGGTAAAAAGAGCGTGGCTGTTGTTGACGATTTTTAGCTTTAGTTTAGCTAGCATAACTTTTGCTAGCGAAGCTGTCAAGGTTGCTACGGGTATAAAACCTTATGCTAAAATGGGTGGGGTTTCAGGAAATCTGAACAGCATAGGTTCAGACACCATGAATAACCTCATGACCTACTGGGCTGAAGGGTTTAATCAACTCTATCCAAATGTAAAGGTTCAGATAGAAGGCAAGGGTTCTACGACTGCCCCGCCAGCATTGATTTCCAGCACTGCACAGATAGGCCCGATGAGCAGGGCAATGAAGCCCACAGAAATCGATGCCTTTGAAAAGAAATACGGATATAAACCCACAGCAATAAAGACCGCCCTGGATGCCCTTGCAATATATGTAAATAAGGACAATACATTAAAGGGTTTAAGTCTGCCTCAGGCGGATGCTATTTTTTCAAAGACCCGGAAGGGTGGATACAAGGTGGATATTAAGACCTGGGATCAACTTGGTTTAACCGGGGAATGGGCAAAAAGACCGATCAGTCTCTATGGCCGTAATTCTGCCTCGGGTACGTATGGTTATTTCAAAGAACATACCCTTTATAAGGGTGATTTCAAAGATACTGTAAAAGAACAGCCTGGTTCTGCCTCTGTGGTCCAGGGGGTAACCGAAGACAGATATGCCTTAGGCTACAGCGGTATTGGTTATAGGACATCCGGTGTTCGCACCTTGCCTCTTTCCTTTAAGGAAGGAGAACCCTATAAAGAGGCTGAGATGGGAAACGTAATGAACGGTTCTTATCCACTGGCAAGGTTTCTTTACGTATATATTAACAAAAAGCCCGGTCAGCCGCTAGACCCACTGGTCAGGGAATTTGTGAAATTTATTTTGAGCAAAGAAGGCCAGGAAGTAGTTGTGAAAGACGGGTTTTTGCCTTTACCAGTTTCTGTTATTGAAGAGGAACTTAAGAAGATAGAATAATTTATACACATGAAGAGTTTGAAACAAAGAAGGTTAACTGACAATGCCGCCCACTGGGTTATTACGCTCGGTGGCGCGGCCACCATTTTTGTAATACTTGCCTTATTTGTATTCATCTTTTTGGAGGTTTATCCACTCCTGAAAGGCGCTAAGGTATTAAAGGAAAACACCTATTTACTCCGTGATAACGCTGTTTCCGCAGGGGTAGACGAGTATCAGGAAGTGGCTTACGTCATGTATAAAGACGGTGATATAGAGTTTATCTCTCTCTCAAATGGAGAAGTCTTAAAGAGATATACTATAGCAGGCATTAAAGATTCTTCCATAACACATCAGGATGCAACTAATTTACCCCCCCATTCCCCCCCTTCGCAAGGGGGAGGAAAAACTTTTTCCCAAATAACAAATTTACCGAATACTACGATAACATCGGTCAGTAAAGATAATAATCGCTTTGTTTTGGGAACGGATGGCGGAAGGATTGTAACGGTTTCTATTACCTTTTCTGAATCATTTGATGATGGAAAAAGAACCGTTCTTCCTGTGATAACAGAAGAGGAAACGGTACGGATTGACGATGAAAAAAGGGCTTTCAAATGCATTACATCCAGAAAAGATGATGGCACAACAGTTACCGCAGTTAGCACAGAAGACAGCGGATTAATACTGAAGTCTACGGAGATAAAAGAAACGCTTTTGGGTGAGGCAGAAAGCAAGGAAATTAAAAAAGATATTACGAATCTCGTAGCGCAGGAAAGTGGTGTCGAAATAACCTCTCTGGCGCTCGATCTTTTTATGGAGAATCTTTATGTCGGCTCTGCTTCCGGAGAGTTGTTTCACATAAACGTGCGGGATAGAGAAAATCCTTTCTTGGTAGAAAAGACAAAGGTGTCTGATAAGGCAGTAACTGCCTTAAGTTTTCTGCTGGGGGACGTTTCTCTGGTAGTCGGCGATCAAGGCGGTGGTGTAAACGTCTGGATGCAGGTAAGAGACGAGGTATCTGCCTCAGGCTGGATGCTTAAAAATGTGCACACGCTGAAATCTCACCTTGCCCCTGTTGTATCTATCGCACCGTCCACAAGGGACAAGGGATTTGTAACCGCAGCATCTGACGGAATGATTCACCTCAACCATGCCACTTCTGAGCAGACGCTTTTATACCTTCAGACAAAATCGACACCCACAGCCCTTGCCTTTTCACCCAAAGCCAATGGTATTCTGGCAGTTGATTCTCATAACAATCTATTCCAGTGGAATATCTCAAATCCACACCCGGAAACCACTTTAAAGACCCTCTTCGGAGCGGTATGGTACGAGGGTTATGAAAAACCGGAGTTCGTCTGGCAATCTACGGGTGGGACAGAT
>MHXP01000025.1:0-864 GCA_001824485.1 Planctomycetes bacterium GWA2_39_15
CGGGCAAGTATGAGATTGAGGCGGAGAAGTCTTCGTATATGCCATATTCGGATGTGTTTGAATTAGAGGATGGAGAGACGAAAGAGGTTGAGATTGAAATGTGAAAAAATATGATTATTATAAACGGCTGGGAAATTCAAATGTAACTCGAACCTTTAGATTTGATGGATGCGGAATCCATCAAGGCTAAAGCCTTAAGTTACGGGGATGAAGAAATCAACGGTTACACTAAGATATACCTGCTTTTTTTGAGTTCCCAAGCGGATGGAAAACAAAAGAGTTATTTGTTGAGGGTATCAATCTTTGCAGCCAGGATAAAATCACTTTCCGTCAATCCGTTGATTTTATGGGTATAAATTTTTATCTCCGCCTTGCCCCAGGTTAGTGTGATGACTGGGTGATGCCCCTGTTCTTCGGCAATTTCACCCACCCTATTCACAAAATCTAGTGCCTTTCGAAAGTCAGGAAATTTAAAGCTTTTGAACAAATGATGTTCTTCTACTACATTCCAGCCTTCTACTTGTCTTTGTAATGCTTGAAGCGCCTCACCTTTGAGCGGAGGTACTCCGCCCATACAGGGCACACATTTTTTTAAAGCCAATTCAGACATATAAAGTATCCCGCTTTAGAGATTAGGTCTTTGAAATTAAGAGTCAAAGATAAAAGATTAAAAATACATATAAAAATGGAAATTTGATTTCTTGTTTTGGACTAATCTTTAAATTTTGATTTGTCATATTGCATTTTGATTTTTTACTTTTAAATTGTTTATTCTGGTATTATCACATCTTTCTGCTTTGCTATCTGTATTGCCGCTTCGTATCCGGCATCAACATGCCTTGCGATTCCTATTCCCGGATCAAC
>MHXP01000025.1:950-17167 GCA_001824485.1 Planctomycetes bacterium GWA2_39_15
CCAGCAGATTCTCGCTGGAAGTCCCAGTTGCGGCACTTTTTCTCTGGCAAGTTTTATCCACCTCACCAGTGAAGTATCTTCAGGGAAATTTTTAATAACCGCTTCATCTATCTTCTCAATATCTGCCACATCACCCGACAATGCTGCCCACCGGAACGGTCCTTTGCCCTCACAAAACAAAGGTCTGATAAATGCAGGCACGAAACCTGGATACCAGTAACGTCCGTCTGAATCCCTCATAGATACACCGGCCATCTCTGCCTGTGACCTTAAATTGTTACCATAATCGAAGCATATAGCTCCATTTCTCTGCATAGCTAGAATGGCTCTCACATGGTCAACAATGGCATCTAATACCTTTTCTTTGTAGACAAGCTTGTTCCGTTCTCTTAGCTTATCGAGTTCCTTTACATCGCCGACCGGTACATAAGTCATCAAATCATGTGCTGGAGTTTGATCCGTTACAACATCAGGAGTAATATTTCGTTTTACCAGTTCAGGATGGACGACTGCGGCATTTCCTACCAATCCAACCGATAGAGGTAATTGTTTGGATTTGGCATCTAAGACCCATTGAAGCGCCTCATCGAGGTTGTCGGTCATTTTATCGCAGTAACCTTCTTTGACTTTTTTCTCTATGCGTTCCCTGCGAACCTCCACGCACAGAATTACGCCTTCATTCATAGTCACTGCAAGTGGTTGAGCGCTGCTCATGCCTCCCATACCTGCCGTGAGCACAAATTTGCCTTTAAGGGTATCTGCGTTAAATGTCTTTTTGGCAAGAGCAGAAAAGGTTTCGTACGTACCCTGCAGGATACCTTGAGTGCCGATATAAATCCAGCTTCCCGCAGTCATCTGCCCGTACATTGTGAGGCCCATTTCGTCATACCTATCAAATATCTCTTGTTTTGCCCATGCCGGAACCAGATTGGCGTTGGCAATAATAATACGGGGTGCCATTTCATGCGTTCTGGCAATATATACGGGCTTGCCTGATTGAATACAGAGCGTTTCATCGTTTTTTAGTGTTTTTAAGGCGTTGATAATTCTTTGATATTCTTTCCAGTTCCTTGCGGCACGTCCTGTCCCGCCATAGACGATAAGTTCTTCCGGCTGGATGGCAACGTCAGGGTCAAGATTGTTCATTAACATCCGCAGCGCAGCCTCGCTATCCCAGTTTTTGCAAGTGAGGGTTGTGCCCCTTGCAGCTTTAATGGGAAACTGCGGTCTGAATTCATAAAACATAGGTCGCGTCATATATATTATTCCTTTTAATCAGGACACAGATTTTCTCAGATATACACAGATAATAATTTATTTCTTTAAATCTTTATAATCTGTATTCATCTGTGTCCAAAATCGAAAATTCTTATGTCTCAGGTAAAAATTTAGCCAGTTCCTGCATCCACTTCCATGTTTCGTTCTTCATTCCTTCAGCTTCAACGCCGTCTTTGAATGCATCCTCATTGTCTTCAATAAAACAATAAATCTTTCCTAGAAATTCTTTCAGTTCAGCGACCTGTTTTAAAATATCCATCATTAATTTTCCTCCCTAAATAGCCGTTGACATCAATATTCAATGTCAGAAATCCAAAAATAGCCACAGTGTCGCCAAATCACAAAAAAACCTTGGTGGCTTTGTGACATAGAAAAGCAGCCGAAGGTATCTAATTCAGTTTTGATTTTATAACAGGAATTGTGTGTTGTAAACATAAATATTGGCCATGCATCACAGAGATCATTAAGCGGCTGTGTTTTTTTCAAAAGGTATATAAAAATGAAATTGAAAAGAGGTAAGATTTTGTTATAATCTGGTTTATCAAATGGGCCCATAGCTCAGCCGGTTAGAGCAGCGGACTCATAATCCGCGTGTCCAAGGTTCGAATCCTTGTGGGCCCACTTGTATTATTTTAATTCTTCTCTTCCGCTCAGAATGGCGTTAATATCGCCATACGCATTTTTAGATAAAATGATACCTCTCCGTTTATTTGGATTGCATGTCCATCCAATAATTAGCATACCCCATCAAAAAGGATAATACAGGGAAAAGAAGTCAAAATTTAAAGATGAGTTCAAGAAACGCATCTATAGATTTGCTTTAGAAATAATTAGATTTATTGACGAACTTCCAAAAGGAAAAACCACTGAGACAATTGATAATCAACCGCTTCGAAGTTCAACGAGTATTGGGGCTAATATTGTTGAAGCAAACTCGGTTAGTTCTAAGAAAGGCTTCATCAATTTCTTTAATTATGCTTTGAAATCTGCTAATGAGACCAAATTTTGGTTAGGGCTGCTAAGAGATTCAGGCAAAGCCGATAAAGATGGAAGCAATAACCTTCTGAGAGAAACTACTGAAATTGCAAATATATTAGCTTCCAGTATTCTCACTTTGAAAGGTAAGAAATGATTTTTGCATTTTGATTTGTATTTTTAATTTCAGTGAAAAGGTTTTTAAGATGTTTTGTCAGGAGACTATTTATTGATTCTAATGTTGATACCTTTCGTAATCAGATACTCTTTTACTTCCCGTATGGTGATTTCTCTGTAATGGAAAATGGAGGCTGCTAGTGCTGCATCAACTTTTCCTCTGGTAAAAACATCATAAAAATGTTCTAGTTTGCCCGCCCCGCCAGATGCAATAATTGGAATATTTACCGCCTCTGATATAGCCCTGTTTAGCTCAATATCAAATCCATCCTTTGTGCCATCGCAGTCCATGCTGGTAAGAAGTATTTCGCCTGCACCCCTTGACTCAACTTCCTTTGCCCATTCGACTGCATCCAGTCCAGTAGGCGTTCTGCCGCCGTTTATATAAACTTCCCATTTTACAGGGTCAACTTTGCCTTTTACTTTTTTTGCGTCAATTGCTACTACGATACATTGACTTCCAAATCGTCTGGACGCCTTTGTAACAAATTCCGGGTCTTTGACTGCCGCTGTATTGATGGAAACTTTGTCAGCTCCTGCGACTAGTAATCGGCGGATGTCGTCAATGTTACGAATGCCTCCGCCTACTGTTAAGGGCATAAATACTTGTTCTGCAGTCTTTTTTACAACATCTATAATAATATTTCTGTTTTCATGAGAAGCTGTAATATCCAGAAAAGTCAACTCGTCAGCGCCCTGTTTATCGTATAGCGCCGCTATTTCGACCGGGTCGCCTGCATCCTTTAAATTCAGAAAATTCGTTCCCTTAACGACGCGTCCGTCTTTTACGTCCAGACATGGTATGATTCGTTTGGCAAGCATAATAATTTACTTTTGACGCAGATGAACGCAGGTTATTTGGATTTTAAAGAGATATTATTGTCTGTGTTTATCTGCGGAAATCTGTGTCCTAATATTTTATAGAGATTTTATCAATATACGGTGAAATTTTTCAATGGGCAGGCAGTAATGATTTAAAAATCTTTTTCAGGACTGCTGGCTTTTGCATAAAGTTTTTTTGGTATGCGCCCGGAAAGAAATGCAAGTCGTCCCGATTCACATGCCAGTTTCATAGCCTTTGCCATGCGTACAGGGTCTTTTGCAAGGGCAATTCCAGAGTTAAGCAGTACACCATCGCAACCAAGCTCCATTGCAATCGTAACATCTGATGCAGTGCCGACTCCAGCATCTACAAGGATTGGAACCTTAGCTGATTCAAGGATGATTCTTATATTGTTTTTATTTAAAATACCCTGACCAGAACCAATCGGCGCCCCAGCAGGCATGACGCTCGCAGCGCCTGCATCTTCTAATTTCTTTGCAATAATAGGATCGTCCGAGGTGTAAACCAGTACTGTAAAACCCTCTTTTACCAAAATCTGTGTGGCTTTTAGCGTTTCAACAGGATCGGGCAGGAGTGTTTTTTCGTTGCCTAGCACCTCTAACTTGATCATATCTGATATGCCTGTTTCTCGCGCAAGGTGTGCCGTCCTGATAGCTTCGTCCGCAGAGTAGCATCCTGCTGTATTTGGAAGAATCTTATACTTCTTTGTGTCAATATAATCAAATAGAGATGTTGTTTCGCTAATCTTTACCCTTCGAACAGCAACTGTAACAACATCTGTTCCGCTGGCTTCTAAGGCATCTACCATTATTTCCATCGAAGAATACTTGCCTGTGCCAACAAAAAGTCGGGAAGTAAATTCATACCTCCCGACCTTTAATTTTTTGTCTTCTATATTTTTTACGATCTTATCCACCGCCAACAAAAGTTATAACCTCTAAGACGTCTGCTTCTTTTAATATTCGTGAAGAATGTTCCTTTCTGGGAACGACCTGTAAATTTAATTCTACAGCGGTGCGATTTTTGTCTATCTTATACAAATCAAGCAGCTTTTCTACGGTTATTCCATCAGGACATTCCTTGAGTTCGCCGTTCAAAGTGATTTTCATTATATTTCATTTTTTGTAATTTCAAAACAATACTGCAGGGGCGAACGGCCGTTCACCCCTGCATGCTTTTATTTACAGCAGCTCATTGTAGCAGGTTTTTTTGCCCTTACATACTCATCAATTGTTTTTGCGGCTTTTTTCCCAGCGCCCATAGCCAGAATAACCGTTGCAGCGCCTGTCACAATATCCCCACCAGCAAAGACCCCTTCTTTGTTTGTTTTACAGGTCTCTAAATCTGCCACAATGTTGCCCCATTTATTTACCTGCAGGTCAGGTGTAGTAGATGGAATTAATGGGTTTGGGCCATTGCCAATAGACATGATTACACATTCAACGTTTAGCACAAATTCCGATCCTTTCACAGGAATAGGACGCCTTCTGCCTGATTCATCAGGTTCACCAAGCTCCATTTTTACACATTCTAGGCCGCTGACCCATCCTTTTTCGTCACCAAGAATCTTTATAGGATTGGTTAAAAACTTAAACTGCAAGCCTTCTTCCTCGCCATGATGTATTTCATCTACCCTGGCAGGCATTTCATCTCTGGACCGCCTGTAAACGACATATACATTTTCAGCGCCAAGGCGCAGCGCAGTTCTTGCCGAATCCATAGCCACGTTTCCTGCTCCAATCACAGCAACATTCTTCCGCATTGCAATTGGCGTTGCATACTTTGTATTATAAGCCTTCATCAGGTTGACCCTGGTTAAGTATTCATTTGCTGAATAAACACCATTCAGGTTCTCTCCCGGAATCCCCATAAACATAGGCAATCCCGCACCAGTACCCACAAAAATAGCATCGAACCCGTTACTTAATAATTCATCCACTGTTTGTGCTTTTCCGATAACGGCATTAGTCTCAATCTTGACGCCTAGTTTCCTGAGATACTCAACCTCTGATTCCACAATGGCCTTAGGAAGCCTAAATTCAGGAATTCCGTAAACTAAAACACCGCCAGCCTTATGCAAGGCTTCAAATATGGTTACGTCATGTCCCATCTTTATTAGTTCGCCTGCGCAGGCAAGCCCGGCTGGTCCTGCTCCTACAATTGCTACTTTATAACCTGTCTTTTCTGGTGGCTCTGGTACGGTCACAGCGTTATTATTTCGTTCATAGTCGGCAACAAACCGTTCAAGGTTTCCTATTGCCACAGGTTTGAATTTTTTGCCTACGATACAGACCTTTTCACATTGATCTTCCTGTGGGCAAACGCGACCGCAAACTGCTGGCAGGGCATTTGTTTCCTTGAGCTTGCGTGCGGCAGCAATAAAATCTCCTTCTGCAATTAGTTTGATAAATCCAGGGATGTCAATGCTGACCGGGCAACCATCACGGCAAAGAGGTTTTTTGCACTGCAAACATCGCAATGCTTCCTGACGCGCCATTTCCGGAGTATATCCACAAGGCACTTCTTCAAAATTCTTTATCCTGTTTACCGGGTCTTGTTCCGGCATCTTTTGTCGTGGAATAGAACCCATTTTCCTGGCGCCTGCCTTTTCACCGCCTGCCACAGCGCCAGAAAGTCCCTCTGCGAGTTGTTCTACAACTGCATGTCTTTCTGTGGCGTGCATAGACACACTGGGCATATGCGTTGTACCTACGCGTTCTTCTGGTGGTTTCCAGCATGAGCTGTCTTTGCTTACACTTTGCAGGACTGAATCTTTCCCGTTGCCGGTGTATGTTTTCAGCCGCTGCATTAAATTACTGTAATCTACGAGGTGACCGTCAAACTCCGGACCGTCTACACATACAAACTTTGGTTTGTTATCTATTAGTACTCTGCAGCCGCCACACATGCCTGTTCCATCTACCATGATCGGGTTGAGACTTACAATCGTCTTTAGATTATAAGGTTTTGTCAGTCTGCAAACCGCAGCCATCAATGGCACAGGACCTACTGCAAATATAATATCTATCTTAGTTCCCTTATTAATCAATTCCTGCAACACTTGCGTTGGAAACCCTTTTGTTCCTTTTGACCCATCGTCTGTTGCAATCATAAATTCACTACTGCATGCCTGCATCTCTTTTTCACAAATCAGTAAATCTTTATTCCTTGCGCTGATAATTGAGATTATATGGTTGCCCGCATCATGAAGTGCCTGAGCAATCGGCATAACTAAAGCAATTCCCAAACCTCCGCCAACACAAACGGCCGTTCCATAATTTTCGATATGTGTTGGATGCCCTAAAGGACCTACAACATCTAAAAGATAATCACCAGCATTTAAAGTAGATAATTGACGTGTTGTATCGCCTGCAACCTGGAAAATGATAGTAATCGTTCCACGAATTGTGTCAGAACCTGCTATAGTCAAGGGTATTCTTTCACCTGGTTCGTCTATACGGAGCATAATGAATTGCCCAGCCTTCCTCTTTTGGGCAATTTTAGGTGCTTCAACCTTCATTAAAAAAGTAGACTCTGCAATCTTTGCCTTTTCAGTAATCTTAAACATATCTCCCCCACCCTATTGAAACAATTAATGCAATCTTCTAAATAAATTGATAAAATAAAACATGAAATTTACCAAAATAATCGTAACTAATCTACTAAAAAATTGCAAGGGAAAAGAAGATTTGACAAGGGAGTCCATTCAGCATATAATTTCCCAAGAAATTCAAACAGTTATCAGAAATTACCCAAACGATTTGTTTGGAATATTAAACTTGGGATTTGTGTGATTTGAAGTTATAAAACCTTCTTCCGTTTAAGAAAATACAGGAATAGTTTTGTTGCTGGTTTATCCATGTCGGGAGTTATTTACAAGTGAAAGAAGCTGCAGCTACAATATACGTAAACGATATTTGTGACATTGTAAAGCGCTATCATCGCTTCTTAATTACTGCCCATGTTCGTGCAGACGGAGACGCTATAGGGTCTGAAATAGCGCTCTATTATGCCTTGAAGGATATGGGAAAATCTGTGAGTATTGTCAACGACTCGGCTGTTCCGCAAGTTTACAGATTCATTGTTCCCAATGGGGGGATATACATCTATCCCGAACTTCCTAAAGAGGAAGCGGAGGTTGTTTTTGCATTAGATTGTCCAACCCTGGATCGGCTTGGTAAAACTCGGGAATGCATTCCAAAAGATGCAAAGATTATAAATATTGACCATCACATATCTAATGAAAATTTTGGTAATATCAATATTGTAACTGATGATGTCTGTGCAACGGGCGAAATACTCTTGTCCATCCTCAAAGAAATGAAAGTTAAGATTTCCTCTGATATTGCCACAGCCTTATATGTGGCGATAATGACAGATACAGGAAGGTTTACACACACCAACACTACACCAGAAGCGCTTAGAGCGGCTGCATTTCTTATCGAATGCGGCGCAAGACATAATGAGGTTACCAAAAACGTTTATAATACTAACTCTTTTAATCAAATTCAACTGAATGCCCATGTGCTCAATACTGTAAAGCTTCACTTCGAAAATCGAATTGCTACAGTCTGGGTGACCAAAGAAATGTTGGAAAAAACGAGAGTTGATGCTATTGACACGCAAGAATTGGCAGATATTCCTATCTCTATCGAAGGTGTCTATGTCGGCGTTCTGCTTCGTGAGATGACACAGCCCAATTGGGTCAAGGTAAGCATGAGGAGCCGTAACGGTTTTGACGTAAACAACATTGCGAAAAAATTTGGAGGCGGGGGCCATAAATACGCAGCCGGTTGCGAGATACAGGGTAGTATTTTAGAAGTACAAAAACTCATCCTTGTCGAGTTAGAAAAGGGATTATTGCAGAAAAAATAGCATCCGTTGATTGGGTTAAGGTGTGAAATCTAGCTTTTCTTTCCAGTAGGTTTTAAGTTTAGGGTTTTGAATTGGAAACAGGTTGATGGAGGTTGGAATTTTGATATTGGATGTTAGTACTAACTGTCAACTTTCGACCGACAATTGCCTATGAAACCACAGATTGTACAGATAAGAAAAGAGTTATTATCCATAATTAACGCCGTTAAAACCAGGATTGAGATTGAAAAGGGATTTGGTGTAAATACAATTACCCTATCTAAACCTAACAACGTAATGACACAACCTGCAAAAAATCCTCTTACAAAAAAGAAACCTATCAAAACCACAGAAGCTGATAGACAAATCAACGTAAGTGAAAAAGAAAGAAAGAGTCAGCTTTTGGAAGAACTGCGAAAGGAAATGCTGGTTTGCCACAAATGTTCTTTGGGCAAGACACGGACTAATCTCGTCTTTGGCGTTGGCGATCCGATGGCAAAGCTCATGTTTGTTGGGGAAGCGCCAGGACGGGACGAAGATCTTCAAGGTGAGCCCTTCGTAGGTCGTGCCGGTCAATTACTCACAAAGATCATTGAGGCTATTGGTATGAAACGCAGCGATGTGTACATTGCCAACGTCCTGAAGTGCCGTCCGCCGGGAAACCGTAATCCCCTTCCGGAAGAAATCGTCCTCTGCATGCCTTATCTCATCAAACAGATCGAGACAATTCAGCCAAAGGTCTTGTGTGCCTTAGGTACCTTTGCCGCTCAAACCCTCCTCAACACAAAGGCTCCTGTTGGTACGTTACGGGGAAGATTCCACGAGTATAAAGGAATACCTATGATGGTTACCTATCATCCCGCTTATCTCCTGAGAAACCCCAACGACAAGGCCAAGGTCTGGGATGATATGAAAAAGGTGCGGGATTTTTTGAATGAATTATGAAGGTTTGACCCTGCGCTCTGCGCTGTGCTTTAATATTTTATCAAATACTTATGTTAATTTTTTGCAAAATTTTTTGAAAAGGAAATTAGTTATGAAAGCTAAAAGAGTATCATTGTTATTAATTTTTTTTAGCATGGCAATAATTCTGATGGGTAAGCCGGATCAGTCAGAAGCAGGGGAAAAAGAATTTGTTGGCACATACTTTACGATAGGTGATGAAGACGAAATACCTACTCCAGTGATTGTACAAATCAGAAAAGACGGAACTTATCTTACAGTGTTTGGAATACAGAATACTACATTAGCTGGAATTGTTTTTACCGACGATGTAGGCATATGGGAAAAAACAGGCAAAAATAAGATTAAGGCGCAAACATTCTCTATATCAGCTTTACCGCCAACTGAATCATCCTCCGGAGAAGTGGTGGGTAACTGTATAGCCGATCATACAATAACATTTACTAATAATTTTCAGGAAATCAATTTAACAGTATCTGGTAAGTGTTACGCTCCTGATGTGAATCCGGTAGATCCAGGCGATGCACCAGTTACCGCCGAGTTTAGTGGCAGCTTTCAAGGCAAACGCCTTAATATACCTTAATAAGTGAAAAGAAAGAAAAGAGGAATAGAAGAGCAATGAAATAGAAATTGTCTAACTCATGGGCATGCAATAGACCCGAAATAGCAGACACAAAATTGAGTTTTATATTTTTATGTGTCTGCTATTTCGGGTAACTGATGCATATCGTATGTGCCGTGCGTATTACAGCGCAAACGGATGTTTTGTGTCGCGTCTTGATTAGTGATTTTTAGGTGGAAAAGGTTTGCCTGGTAGCAGGAATTTTGGTCAAAGGTGGCGGAGTATCAACAAATAACCCTGAATTTATTTAGTGGGAGGTAAGTTTATGACAACAACAATAAGGATAGATGACGAATTGCTTGATAAGGCAGCGAAGTTGACCGGCATTAAGGAAAAAACGTCATTAGGGATTCAGGGGACACTATACTTAACAATTAGGTAACAATACTTGACATATTGTTACCATTTATTTAACATAAAAAACTATGATTTCAGTTGATACAGCTATAAAAATTGTTACTGATGCGGTTGAGCCACGGCCACCCAAGACAGTGCCATTTGAGAGTGCGCTTGGGTTGTGTCTTGCTCAGGATGTGCAATCAGACATAGACATGCCTCCATTCGATCGTTCAGCGATGGACGGTTACGCTGTCATTGCCGAAGATACTCTTGACGCCCCAGTTGAATTAATGGTTATCGAAAACATCGCAGCAGGATACATGCCTAAAAAAAAGATATTGCGCGGGCAGGTATCCAAGATCATGACAGGAGCTGCAGTACCTGAGGGAGCTGATGCGGTAGTCAAGTTTGAGGAGACGGAAGACCTTTTGGCAAATAATCGGGTAAAAATCCTCAAATCTGTTCGTAAAGGCATTAACATATCAAAGCGTGGCGAAGATATGCAGATTGGGCAGCCTGTGCTTCGCAGAGGCATGCCTATCAGACCACAGGAGATTGGGATACTCGCAACGGTAGGAAAGTCGCAGGTTGAGGTGTTTTCTGCGCCTGCTATAGGCATTATTTCTACAGGCACCGAATTAGTGGATGTCGAATCTAAGCCTTCTCTGGCGCAGATTAGGAACAGTAATGGTTATTCACTGGCAGCGCAGGCGAGGCGTTTGAAGGCAGAGGTTGAAATCCTCGGTATTGTTAAGGATACAAAAGAGGAAATTTCCAGCATGATGCACAGGGGTTTACAAAAGGACATCCTGATCCTTTCAGGCGGAGTCTCTATGGGTGAATATGACCTCGTAGGAGACGTAATGAAAGAACTGAATACACAAATATACTTTGAAAAGGTGGCTTTAAGACCAGGGAAACCAGTTGTTTTTGGCAAAAAGGACAAGACGATCATCTTTGCCCTGCCGGGAAATCCGGTAGCATCATTTGTCACCTTTGAACTATTTATTTATCCTGCTATCCGGAAAATGATGGGATTTTCCGCAATTCACAGAACTACATTAAAAGCGTCTTTAGAGACGGAGATACTTGTCAAGAGAAAGCGCCGCGAATATCGCCCTGCGTTCCTCCGCATGCAAGATAATGCATGGTTTGTTTCGCCTGTAGAATGGCATGGTTCGGCAGACTTACTATCTACCACAAGGGCTAATTGCCTGCTTGTTGTCCGGGAAGATGCTGAAAAGCTCGCTGCGGGGCAGTTGGTTGACGTAATACTTCTAGACTGAAAGATTTACCAAGAAACACGCCCCTGTAGCCCAACTGAATAGAGCGTTGGCCTCCGAAGCCAAAGGTTGCAGGTTTGAATCCTGCCAGGGGCGCTTTAAAAAACGCGTCCATTTACTAGTTATGATATACGCAAACTAATTCTAACCTCTTGTTTAAAACTGAGTTAAGGATTGAGTGTTGGCATTAAAGCAAAATATTTTTTAGTGTAAATAATTATTTTTCGATTCATTGACATTCCCTATTTTCAATGATATAATTATAGAGTTTAAATTATTATTCTAAGACAATTTATCCTCTAAATTAATGGTTAACTTCATTCCTCAAGAAAAGATTGCAGAAATACAGCATGCCTCAGATATTATTCAAATCATATCAGAGTATGTTAATTTAAAACAAAGCGGTAGAAATTTTATTGGCTTATGCCCCTTTCACTCTGAAAAAACCCCTTCTTTTACGGTAAATCCAGAGAAAAAACTTTTTAAATGCTTCGGGTGTGGCGAAGGGGGAACGGTATTTAATTTTATAATGAAACAGGAAGGTATGGATTTTGTGGAAGCCATAAAATCTGTAGCTCACAAGACACATATTGATCTTTCTCATTTAGAAACTGCAGGAACATCCTTTTCAACCACTGAAAGGGCAAGTTTGCTAAATGTAAACAACTTTACTGCAAACTTTTACCATAAAATTTTACTTAATAGTGCATATGGAAAAGTTGCAAGAGATTATTTGAAGCAACGACAGATAAATGACCAGTCCATGCAAAACTTTAGTCTCGGTTATGCCCCGGATAGTTGGGATGCATTAATAAAAATATGTAAGGAGCGCAACATTCCAAACGGTTTGCTAGAGAGAGTTGGCTTGATTATACCCAGGAAAGAGGGGAATGGCTATTATGATCGTTTTCGTAATAGATTGATGTTTCCAATATTGGACGCAAGAAAGCAGGTAATTGGTTTTGGGGGAAGGGCGCTGGATGATTCACTTCCAAAGTATCTGAATTCACCAGAAACCGTTCTTTTTAACAAGAGCAATATCCTTTATGGCATTGATATTGCCAAAAATGCAATTTTAAAGCAACACCGAGCGATACTCATGGAAGGCTATACGGACGTGATTATGGCGCACCAACATGGAATTGATTGGTCTGTTGCAGTAATGGGAACGGCTGTATCGAAACAACACTTAAGACAATTAAGGCAATACTGTAATCAGGTAATACTACTTTTAGATTCAGATACTGCCGGTTTGAAATCTTCTGATAAGAGTCTGGATATTTTTATTGAAGAAGAATTTGATGTAAAAATTGCTCAACTGCCAAAAGGCTACGATCCCTGTGATTTCCTTGTGGAAGAAGGGGGAAACAAGTTCCTGGAATATGTTAATAACGCCAGGGATTTCTTTGATTTCAAGGTTGAAATTGCAGCGTCCAAATGGGATATGTCAACAATTAATGGAAAAGCAGACGCCATCAACGATGTTCTTTCAACAGCGATGAAAATGCCAGATGTTATTAAACGTAATTTACTGATCAAACGAGTAGCTGAAGAAATGTCTATAGATGAGACAACGCTGAGAACTCATCTGAAAAGATATAATAAACAGTTGCCTGTTACAGATAAAAAACACCCTGTTGAACATAAACTAAGCGCTTCTTCAAAGGTAGAGCGGGAACTTTTATACTTGATGCTGTCATGCAATGACCTTATATCCAGAGTTGTAAAAGAAATAGGATTGGAAGAATTTAGTAATAAAGAATTCCTGAAGATTACCGAAAAGATAGTTGAATTATACGGCAAGAATAATGTTGTAAAAGAGGAAGATGTATTACATATAATTGATGATGTGCAACTCAATAAAATATTGATGGATATTGTAACGTCGGAAGAGTTTCAGAATATTACGAATCATAACGAGAGACTGGAAGCATGTATCCATTTTTTTAAGAAACGTAACAGCAAAAGAGAAATTCATCAAACAAAGAGAAAAATGTTAGACGTAGTTAAGGCAAACAACAATGAGGAAGATATTATTGTGTTGCTGGATGCATTTCATAAAAAGACAAGAAACAGTCATGTTTTAAAAAATAAAGTTTAGGTATGAATTTGATTAGTGCTTTTGATATCGAGATAGATTTAAATAAAAAAAGAAGGTTGATTAGCTTCATTACATTAATGACATTGTTGAGGAGGCTTTATCTTTAAATGGATAATTTAAACCAAAAAATTAAGCATCTTGTGCAAAAGGGAAAAGAAAAGGGCTATTTAACATATGATGAACTGAACGATATGCTGCCCGATGATGCGGATATTTCGCCGGAAAAGATCGATGATATTTTAATGATGCTGGATGAGTTGGGAGTTGATCTGATTGATGAAACGGAAGTTGAGAGCCGTGATGTTGTTGATGTAGAGGAAGGAGAACCTTTTCCAGAAGTCGAATTAGAATTTGGGGAAGTCCCGACAATTACGGAAAAAATAGACGACCCTGTTCGTATGTACCTTACTCAGATGGGTGAAATACCCTTGCTTACACGGGACGAAGAGATCATGCTAGCCAAGAAAATCGAGATTACGAGAAAGAGATTTTTAAAGAAGGTATTGCATTCCGACCTCTCATTGGCAACCTGTTTAAGGATTATGGAGGATGTTAATAGTGGAGAACTTTCATTTGATCGGACTCTGAAGGTTAATGCAATGGTAGATAACTGCAAGGACGAAATTTTAGAGCAGTTTCCCAGGACTGCCAAAATTCTAAAAACAGTCCTTCAAAAAAACAAAGAAGATTATATGCGCATCAAAAAGAAGCAGACTTCTGAGAAAGAAAGAATAAAACTATTCCGAGCAATCAGGAATAGAAGGCGCAAAGGCATTGACGTGCTTGAAGAAATCAACATTCGCACAAAGCGGATACAACCCCTCATGAAAAGACTGCAAGAGATTGTTTCTGAAATGGAAAGTTTAGAAAGACAAATTGTAGAAAGCAGGTCGGGTTCTAGATATAATGGTCGTCACAAAGAATTGGAAGCTCAATATGAAAAGCTGGAGCATACTGTACTTGAAAATTCAAGGAGATTGGCGCGCCGAGTAGAATCTATTGAAAGAATTCACAGGGAACATGAATCTGCCAAAAGAAACCTTTCTGGAGCAAATCTAAGGCTGGTTGTAAGCATCGCAAAAAAATATAGAAACCGCGGCTTAAGTTTTCTGGATCTAATTCAAGAGGGTAATACCGGACTTATGCGAGCCGTGGATAAATATGAGTATCGGCGGGGGTACAAATTCAGTACCTATGCTACCTGGTGGATACGCCAGGCAATTACCCGTTCGATTGCTGATCAGGCGAGGACGATACGTATTCCTGTGCACATGATTGAGACTATGAGCAAGATTCGAAACGTTTCCAAAAAACTTTTACAGGAAAAGGGACGCGAACCAACGATAGAAGAAATTGCTAAAGAGGTAAAAATCACTGTTGGAGAAGCAAGGCGTGTACTTAAGATATCCAGACATCAAATCTCTCTGGACCGTCCTGTTGGCGAAAGTGAAGATAGTTCCTTTGGTGATTTTATTGAGGATGAAAAGGCAGAATCTCCGGTGTCTGCAGCAACCCAGGAGATGTTGAAAGATAAGATTGAAAGTGTGCTGGAGACGTTGACCTATCGTGAAAGAGAAATTATAAAACTTCGATACGGTATAGGAGATGGATATACGTATACGCTTGAAGAGGTTGGCAAGATATTTAAAGTTACAAGAGAAAGAGTACGGCAAATCGAGGCAAAGGCAGTGCGAAAATTGCAACACCCGATTAGAAGTAGAAAACTCGAAGGGTTTCTGGACGGAATGAGTAGTGAATTATAATAAATAGTATGGATAATTTAGAGCACCGTCTTACTGCTACGTTTTAACTCACTTTAGAAACTGTAATTCCCAGAAGTTTTAAAATTTCTGTCGTTTACAAGAGCGGCTTGGCTATAGTAGTCGCCTTGAGTAGGTTGATATGTAAGTGCCGAAATATGAGCGAAGAGAATTAATTTCCCACCTCCATTTTTCTAAATGGGGATTAATTGGGTTTTAAAGATGGCTTTGAGCTATAGCCATTGCAACGACAATTTTCTTTTAGCGTTAACTATAGGACGATACGAATAAAATTATTTGTAAAGAGGAATCCATGAACGAAAGGATAGAGGTACTTCGGCGGTTACAATCAATAGATACACAGTTAAAAAGAGTAGAGGGTGATAAACTTTACAGAGGTTATGATATCCAAAAAAAACAGAACCAAATCCAGCAAAAAAGAGCAGAACTGACTAAAATTACCGAAGAAGCAAAGGACTCCCAGAAAAAAACAGGTGTTAAGGAACTCGACTTGAAAAGCATAGAGGCAGAGATTAACAAATTGAAGTCACAGATGAATCAGATCAAAACCAACAAAGAGTTCAGTGCTATAAAGACTGAAATTGCAGGAAAGGAAGCAGATAAATCCGTTTTGGAAGATGAAATTCTCGCTATGATAACAAAATACGAGGAAGTACAACAAAGACATAAGTTTTTTGAGAAAGAGATAGAACATGAGGAATCACAATTAAGGGAACTCCAAAAACATGTAGAAACTGACTTGAAAGCAATGGAAGCCGAAATTGCTGAACTTAAAAAGAAGCACAATGAATACGCCGCCCTTGTAGATGAGGATGCCTTGCAACATTACAATAGATTGGTAAGACACAAAGATGCTGTAGCTGTAGTTAGTGTTGTTAATAAGGTATGCCAGGGTTGTTTTATGTCAATAACAGCGCAAATACTCAATCAGCTTATGTCGGGCAAAGACATTACATTTTGTCACAGTTGCGGTCGGATTTTATATTTGGATAATGGTGAG
>MHXP01000026.1 GCA_001824485.1 Planctomycetes bacterium GWA2_39_15
TTCATCAGGAAACACAAGCCATGTGCCTGAGAGCACTCTCAGCATAGCTACCTGGCTTTTCAATTTTTGCTTACAATATAGATAATTGTAAAAGACCTATTACACAAATATTTATTGGGGGTTTAAAAAAGTTTAACAACGTAAGCGTGTTTATTCTAATTTGAGAATATATTATTGTCAAGATAATTTTTAAGTATGTATAGTTAAAAGTTTTATGTTTTATTGATGCCTGGGAAAAATATAATACCTAAAAACTGCAATTGGATGCTGATTTTCCAGTGAGTTACAAGCAGTATATATTTCACTCTTTTGGTGAAATATATAAAATAAGTAAGTAAGTAGTGATTTTATCTTAAGTTATCGGCGTTTATCTGCGTCTCATTGCAGAATTCAGGTAATATATATTTTCCGTATATGTATCTTATGCAAAATAAAGAAATATTGATGTTTAGCGTATGTTCGAGCAGAGAGTTGTAAAATATTTTTGTATAATCCTAAGATTAAAAGATGCCAGTTGAGGATATTGCTAATCAAATTGTTATCAAGTAGAAATTAACATGGGAAATTTACATGTTGCGATAGTATTAAGACCTATGCTATATTAATTTTCCCATGATTAATTTCCTCAATTGATATATTAAAATGAGTTTTTCCATTAAGGAGATGCAATGGAGGTCTCAGAAAGATTTCTGCAAATAGCCTTAGACGGTATTCAAGATTGTATTAACATCGTAGACAAGGATTTCAAAATTATATTTATGAATGAGGTCGCCAGTCAAAGGACTGGGAAAAAGCGGCAATTGTTGCTGGGAAACAAATGCTATGCAGAGTTATGGAAGGAAAGTTCTCCCTGCGAGAGTTGTGTGACGAGTAAGGTCTTTGAGACAGGTAAGCCACAACAAACAATTAAATGGGAAACAGGACTCAATGGGGAAAAGTTTTGCATTGAAAAGTGCGCCTTTCCTATAGTTGATAAAGAAGGCAGGGTGGAATATGCTGTAGAAATCTTTAGAGATATTACTGAAAGAAGGTTATTGGAAGAAGAGCGGGAACAACAACGACTGGAATTAGGCAGGCGGATACGTGAACTTCGACACGCATACGAAGAACTCAAATCTTTACAAAATCAACTGCTGCAAGCTGAAAAAATGACATCCATTGGGCTCCTTGCGTCTAGTCTTGCCCACGAGCTGGATACACCCCTTGCGACAATTTCTGGTTATTGCGAATTATTGCTAGAAGATATTCAAGATGAAAGGTTGCTAAATCGCATCAAAATTATTTCCGAACAAATAGTAAAGTGTCAAAAGACCATTAGAAACCTGTTAGATTTTTCAAGAAAATCCAGCTGTGAAAAGAAATTATGCAATATCAACGATTTAATTAACAACACCTTGTTGCTGGTTGAACATCGTTTGAAAATTCACAAAATAAATATACATCGTGTCTTTGATGACCACATACCTCCTTTGTTAGTAGATGGGAACCAAATCCAGCAGGTATTTTTGAACCTTGTTAATAATGCGGTTGATGCCTTGCCACAGGGGGGGAATATATTTATTGAAACCAAAATAAACACCGAAACAAAGTCAGTTGAGGTTTGTTTTGAAGACAACGGGGTTGGTATACCATCCGAAGACCAGAAACGTATCTTTACCCCTTTCTTTACAACCAAGGAGCCTGGCAAGGGGACGGGATTGGGGTTGACGATTTGCAATAATATAATTTCAGCCCATAATGGTAAAATAGCATTAGAAAGCCGCGTGGGTAATGGGACGAGATTTGTTGTATCATTGCCGGTGTAGTTAACTTTTTAAACCGAATTAGAGGAATAATGGTTTGAAGAAGATATTGGTTATAGATGATGATAAGGCCATGGGAGAGATGTGTAAGGAACTCTTGGAGAGTAAAGGGTACGCATCGGATGTTGTAACAAGCGGTAAAGAGGCCGTTGAAAAGGTGTCTCTAAACGGAATGTACACGATTGTTCTTACTGATCTGGTTATGTCAGATATGGATGGTATAGAGGTTTTAAAAAAGATCAAACAACAGAATCCGCAAATTGATGTTGTTGTAATGACCAGTTATGGTACCGTTACAAATGCCGTGGAAGCAATGAAACTAGGCGCTTCTGACTATATTACAAAACCATTTAAACGAGACGAGCTTATCATTGTTATTGAAAAGATATTACAGCTCCAACGCCTTGAGGGTGAAGTTGATCGGTTGCGTTCGGAGCTTGGTGAAAAATATACCTTTGGCAATATTATTGGTGAAAGTCCAAAAATTAAAAAGATTTTTGAAATTATATCCAACGTGTCTAATACAGAAGCCAACATCTTGATTCAGGGAGAAACGGGTACAGGTAAAGAATTGGTGGCAAGGGCTATCCACTATAATAGCGCACGTAAGAATTATCCATTCGTCAAGGTAGACTGTGCGGCATTAACAGAGACATTATTGGAAAGTGAACTCTTTGGCCATGAAAAGGGCGCTTTCACAGGAGCAGTAAAAGACAGAATGGGTCGTTTTAGAACAGCTGATCATGGCACTATTTTTTTAGATGAAATTGGCAATATTTCTCTGTCAGTTCAGTCAAAATTGCTTCGGGTATTGCAGGATAGTGAGTTTGAGGCTGTGGGGAGCGATAAATCTATAAAAGTAGATGTGCGTATTGTTGCTGCAACAAATGCAGACCTTGAGGGATATGTTGAAAAAGGTCTGTTTCGCAGAGACCTCTTTTATAGACTTAATGTTATTCGTATTTTTCTTCCACTATTAAGGGAGCGAGTAGACGATATTCCGATGCTTGCTTCGCATTTCCTTTCCACTCATAGCAAGAAGAATAGGAAGATTGTCGAGGGGATTTCTAATGAGGCATTAAATAAACTCATGTCATATAGCTGGCCTGGGAATATTAGAGAGTTGGAAAATGTAATCGAACGTGCAGTAATCCTTTGTAAGGGGAAGATGATTGAACTTGTAGATATTCCTTTATATCAGGAAAAAATAGGATTTTCGCATGAATTATCAGGAAAACCACTGCAAGTATTGATGGATCAAGTTGAACGACAAGTAATTGTTAACACGCTGGAATTGGCGGGTGGAGATAAAGAAAAAGCCGCTAAAATGCTCCAGGTATCTCGCGCCAGCTTATATAATAAGTTAAACAAACATAATATTACATAACCTCATAATACTTAATCATGGAAGATTTACAAATCTTACATATTGAACACTGGCACAATTTTCTACTCGCCTTCATCCCGCTTTTTATAGCAATTGACGTGGTAGGGATATTGCCGATTTTTATTTCATTGGTTGAAGGGTTAGAAAAACATCAGAAAACAAAAATTACGAACCAGTCCGTTATCACAGCCCTTTCAGTTAGCATCGGTTTCTTAGCACTCGGAAAGTTTGTTTTTTCAGTACTAGGTATTGAGATATATGATTTTAAAATGGCTGGAGGTCTTTTGCTACTCGTGTTTGCCATCAATGATTTGCTATTTTCAGAAAAAGGGAAGAGAACGATAACTCCAACGATGGGAGTTGTTCCATTAGGCATTCCGCTCGTTGTAGGGCCGGCTGTTTTGACCACGATCATAGTTACGGCAGATACCTATGGCTATATTCCTATGTTAACTTCACTAGTAGTGAATCTATTTATCGTATGGATTGTTTTTATGAAGTCAAATTTTCTATATCGGCTAATGGGTGATGGTGGCTCCAAAGCCTTTGCTAAGGTTGCCTCTTTGTTACTGGCAGCTATAGCCGTGATGATGATCAGACGAGGGTTTATAGATATGATGCAATATATAAATAGATCCAATTAACAACCATATATTTACTGACTTTAACAGATATGACAATTAAAAAAGGACTTGAAATTTTTTGTGGAGTTACCGTTTTAGCTATTTGTCTTTTAATCTTTTTTACAACAAATATCAAAACACTCCAAGCGCTTAGATCGATTGATGCCCGATTCCTGATTTTATCATTTATTATGATATGTTTATCGTGGTGTTTTGACGTGATGCGTCTAAAGGTATTGACCAGGGCTGTGGGTGTAAGAATTCCTTTTGTGTATGGTATAAAGACCATATTGTCATGCGCTTTTCTTGCAAATATTACACCATCATCAGCAGGAGGGGAGCCACTCTTGGTATATATGCTGAATCAGAAGGGTGTAACCTTTGGGAAGGCAACTGCAATTGCGTTCCTGCGCACAATGATTACAATGGCTTTTTTTGCTATTGGTGGGCCTATCATTATTTATTTTCATCATGAATTATTATCGAATATTGGTTTAAAGATGGTATTTGATTATGTGGCCATCTTTTTTGCAGTAACAGTAATATCCTTTATCTACCTTTATTTCGCCCCCCGCTCGGCAAAAGGGGTTCTGGATTCAATGTTTAATTGTTTTGAAAAATTCAAGTTATTTAGGGGAAGGGCTTCAAAATTAAAGCATAATCTTCTGCACGTTGTTGATGAGTTTAAATCCAGTCTAAAGGAATTTCTTCAGGACGGGCGATGGCGTCTAATCTTAGTAGTTTTTTATACTATCCTGATGATTGCCGCGCAATTTTTAGTAGCACCAATGATATTGAAAGGTATGGGTTGTGATGTAAGGATACTTAGTACGTTTATTATTCAAGGGGTATTGATTTTTTGCTTTATTATGTGCCCACACCTGGTGGCAGTGGTGTATCTGAAGGCGTTGGATACGCCCTTTTTTCTCCATTAGTATCGAGCCATATTATTGGTATTTTTCTCGTTATATGGAAGTTTTTAACGAATTATGTATGGACGATTATTGGTGGTTTAATAATTGTAAAATCTATTGGAATAAAGCAACTGGAGGATATAACAAAAGTTAAGGACGGTGTTTAAGACAGATGCTTTTTGTAATGCTATTATTTGCAGCCAATTGAAATGATAAATAAGTAGTTTGACTTTATTAGTAAAGATGTATTAAAATTATTAAGTTTGTTACTTTATTTAATTTTTTATAGGAGAAATCAATGTTTAGGGGAGTTATTAAGCCGTTAGGGATTGTATTGGGTGGAATATTGTGTGTTCATTTGAGCGTTTTTGCAGCAGAGACAGATACAAAAAAATCTTCTCCACCAGCAAAGAAGGCGAAAGCTGCACCAAAAACAGAGACTAACGAGCCAAAAAAAGAAGAAACTACAGCCGCCAAACAAGAGGATAATTCAAAGAAGGTTGTGGCAACTGTAAATGGTGAAAATATTACACAGAAGGAAGTTGACAAAATATTCAAAAGGTTTGGAAATCAGATCGGTGAGGATCAAATTCCAGCAGTTACAAAACAAATACTCGATGGTTTGATTACTCAAAAGATTCTTCTACAATTTATCAAAGATAATAAGATTGAAGCAAGCCAGGCTGATATAGATGCGGAATTGAATAAAATACGGGAAGATGTTAAGGCGAATCCAGCATTGAAAGATAAAACGCTGGAGGAAGTGTTGGAAAGTCATGGCGGTAGTATTGATGATATGAAAAAGGATATTATTATATCCCTGTCGTTAGAAAAGTATTTTGGTAAAGGACTAGATGATCAGAAAGTAAAGGCATATTTTGAACAAAACAAAGCTGCTTACGATGGAACTGAAGTAAAGGCAAGTCATGTACTTATTGATACTCGACAAATGAAAACAGATGCAGAGCTATCCCAGGCCAAGGAAAAAATTAATAAGATAAAGGCAGAAGTTGATGCTGGAAAGGATTTTGCAGAGGCCGCAAAACAGTATTCTGATTGTCCATCTAAAGAAAGAGGCGGTGACTTGGGATTCATTAAAAGAAAGGGACAGGTAGTTGAACCATTTGCAGCTAAAGCATTTGAGTTAAAGGCAGGAGAGGTAAGTGCGCCAATAAAAACAAATTTTGGATACCACATCATAAAAGTTACAGAAATCAAAAAAGGGACAGATGTCAATTTTGACGATATAAAGGCTGATGTTAAACAGGATATGATGTCAGAAAGTGCCAGCGTCTTATTATTACAACTTAAACAGAATGCTAAGATAGATATTAAGGTCTAAGATTAGGCGATTACTTAATCTTTTTGATTAAACAAATAAAGACAAGCTTCCTACCCTAATGTACAGAGTAGGAAGCTTTGTTTTTTTATGTCTTTTATTTTCGGGATATTTTAACTTGGTTTTTTACCCCTTAGTACCTATACACTGCTTTATTAAGCTCTTTTGACGTAAATAGATGGAACAAAAAATATATGAAATAATAATTTTGACTATCTAAATCGTATTTGTTATATTTCCTGTAATTTGTAGATGAACAAATAATGTATTTTATATTTGTAGTTATTGAGTAATTGAAAAAGGAGGTATGAAATCAATGGTAGTTAAGAAGAAAGTTACAAATAAGCTTGTATTGAGTTCCTTTTTCAAAACAATTTCTATTGACGGGAAGACTGAACAAGTAACAACAAGAGTTAGAAGGACGCTGTTTTTTGATAACGAGGACAATTTCCCATTTTCTAAGATAAGAAAAGTGGAAGTTGTAAAGGATGTGCGAAATTCAGTGCCGAACAATTACCTGAAATACTTAGTACTTTTACATTTAACTGATGGGAGGACGGTATTGGTAGATAAAGTTAGTGAATCTTCCCGCCGTGGTGGACTCAAGGAAATGAAGAATCTCGGGAAAAAAATCAGTATGATAACAGGTAAAGAGCTTAAATTATGTGAAGATTAATAATAATTATAAATTTTAAAATATAAACTTATAAAATATATTTGCTGTAAGGAGTCTTTATGAACTTTATTAAATGGTGTCTGAGTTTTGCAACTATATTGGGGATACCTGCTTTGTCTTATGCGTTTGAGATACACCTTACACAGCAACAGATTAAAGAAGCTATAGAGTATGGCGCAAAATATAAGGGAAAAGAAGTCTTTGGAAGCCCCGAAGTAAAAAAGGCGTGTTTTGGCGAATACCCCACCGGTGAGGGTGGAATAATTATGAGTAAGTATGTTCATACTGCGGTTATTTCTGCAATGTTGAATGCCAAAGACAAGGTTATTACACCTGAGGACGAAAAGGCTATTGAGGAATCTACAACCTTTGATGTAGTAGTAAAAATTCTTGATGAAGATGTAAAAATCCCGGAGGATGTTCAGATTATATTGGTGCAGGGATCAAATAATATATTACCACAAAAGACCGAGTTTGGTATGAAGGGTAAGGATAGTATACAGAGTATTGTGGGTGTTTTTCAACAGGACAAAGTGAACCCCAAGTCGAACACAACGGTTATTGCAAAGACTAGAAAGGGTCAAAAAAAATATAAAGTAGATTTTTCTAATATAAAATGATTAGTACCATAGAAAATAAACACTTTGGTTCGCAACGGACATTTAGAGATAAAGTATTCGATTATTCATGTCAGAAGATAGGAAAGGAAAGAACAAAACTTCTCTTTAAATTGTATGATCTAAGTAGATTTGATCTCTTTGGCAAGCCTAAAGGTGCTATTGGTTCAATTGATATTACCAATCGTTGTAATTTACATTGTAAACACTGTTACTTTTACGCACATGATTATGAAGAAAGACCAGAACTCAGCGATGATGAATGGATTGAAAAACTGGAAAGTTTAAAAGAAACAGATTTTCCATTTTATCAATGTTCCTGGGTTGGCGGTGAACCGTTGCTTAGAAAGGAATTGATAGAGCGGGGAATGAAATATTTCAGGTCTAATTTGATTGCAACCAACGGCACGATTGAACTTCCTAATTGGCCTGACGTGAATTTTTATATATCCATGGATGGCAAAAAGGATATGCATGATGCTATTCGTGGGAAGGGTTGTTATGATAAGATTAAAAAAAATGCAGACAGACCAGAACTAAGGATTATTGTGTCAATGGTGATTAATAAGATGAATTATGAAGGTATTGAGAACTTCATAGAGGAATGGAAAGATGTTGGGGTCAAGGGATGCCTGTTTCAAATATACACACCGGTAAAAGGACTAAAAAATGATGAGCTATGGCCTGGCTGGGAATTGCGCGATGAGATATTAGATAAACTGATTAGACTGAAAGATGAAAAATACGGGGATTTTATAGGTGTACCAAATTTCGTTTTAAAACTTATGAAGTCTGATAAATGTAAAGAAGTAACGAGAAACTGTATCTTCAAACAGGTATCATTTTGTCTTGATCCTCAAGGGCAAATCAAAAAACCATGTATGATGGGTCCTCAAGCCGACTGTTTACGATGCGGTTGTGTGCTTCCTTTTCATATGTGGGCATTGGAAGACAGGTGGCTAATGTTAAGGGAGGTTCTTATGTTGATAAGACGAAAGATGGGTAAAAGGGCACTACAATAAGCCTTTTATAAAGGTTATTCTAGTTGTTTAACTTCTTTTTTATCCCTCCTTTCAATAAACCATTTTATAAACCAGTCCGATTCTTTCATTATGATGCTGCCGATG